>DASXNS010000001.1:0-2122 GCA_036494865.1 Chthoniobacterales bacterium
CGAGTTCGCGCGCGACCTTCTCGGCCTCATCAGGAGTCGAAGCTGCTTTTCCACGCGGAGTCGCCACCCCGAATTTCTGCAGTAACTCCTTGGCTTGGTACTCGTGAATATTCATCGGGCTGCTCGACGACCACTAAGCCGTTGAACGGCGCGGGCGGCAATCGTTTTTCTTCGCGCGGCGCTCGCTCTCCTTCGCTGAAAAGAACAATTGCAATGACAGAACCGCGTCGCCAAGTTCGCGTCGCATGACGGCTCCGGACTTTGCATTTATGCCGTTACTCGATGCCGCAGTCCAATCGGGCGCGTTGCTCGGCTCCGCTGCGAAGAACATCCGGAAACTGCTTCACGCGTCGGACTCCGCAGTTTACAGCGCGTCCGTCGCGGAACTGACTAGAGAAAAAAAATGGTCGGAACTAAACGACCGGTTTTTTCGGACACTGGCTTTCGGCACCGGCGGCCTGCGCGGGAGAACGATCGGAAAAATCGTGACGACCGCAGAGCGTGGCGGAGCGGGCGAGAAGGAGCGGCCGGAATTTCCCTGCGTCGGAACCAACGCGATGAATTCTTATAATGTCAGTCGCGCCACTCAGGGACTCGTCGCGTACCTGAATGATTGGCGTGCACGGGAAAAAATCCCCGGTCGGCCGAAGATTGTGATGGCGCACGATCCTCGCCATTTCTCAAAGGAATTTGCCGCGCTGACCGCCAAGACCGCCGCGGAAAACGGTTGCGATGCCTGCGTTTTTGAAGGACCGCGCTCGACACCGGAACTCTCTTTTGCTGTTCGCCATTTGCGGGCGAGTGCCGGGATCGTCATCACCGCCAGCCACAATCCGCCGCACGATAACGGCTACAAAGTTTATTTCGAGGAAGGTGCGCAGGTCGTGGAGCCACACGCCAGCGGGATAATCGCGAGAGTAAATTCGATTCAAAGCGAAACGTATCGGCCCGTGCCCTCGGGCGACCGCGGCGAAATCATTACTCTAGGCCGCGAAATCGACGAGGCTTACATGACGCGGCTGGAGAGTTTAATCCTGAGGAAAGACCTGATTCGATCGGTTGAATCTTTGCGGATAATTTTCACGCCGCTGCACGGCACCGGCGGCGTCATCATCGAGCCAATGCTGGAGCGGCTCGGTTTTCGTTTCCGCGTGGTCGAAGAGCAGGCTCATTTCGATGGAAATTTTCCCACCGTTGAATCGCCAAACCCTGAGAACGCGGCAGCGTTGCGGCTCGGCGTAGAACTGGCCGAACAAACAAAAGCGGATCTCGTGGTCGCGACCGATCCGGACTGCGACCGAATGGGCGTGGCGGTCCGGAGCGTTGATGGAAAAATGAAATTGCTCACTGGAAATCAGATTGGCTCCCTCCTCGCCTACTACCGGACCAAAACACTTTTCGATCTGGGCGTGCTGAACGAAGCAAACGCTGATCGCGCCGTGATTATCAAGACGTTCGTCACCACCGATCTGCAAAAAGCGATCGCGCGGCACTTCGGTTTGCGCTGCGTGGAGACGCTCACCGGTTTCAAGTACATCGGCGCCAAGCTCGGCAAATACGAAAGGGCGCTGCCGGCTGATTTGCGAGAGAAGTATCGCGATCTTTCGGAGGAAGAAACGCGCCGTCTTCGACTCGAGAAATCGTCCTATTATGTTTTCGGCGGCGAAGAAAGTTACGGTTACAGCGGCGGCGATTTCGTTCGCGATAAAGATGGCAACGGCGCTGCGATCATGTTTTGCGAAGTGGCGGCCTACGCAAAGTCTCGCGGGCTGACCGTGGACGCGCTCCTCGATGAGATCTTTTGTGAGCTCGGTTACTTCCAGGAGAAGAATGGCTCGCTGACTTACGACGGAGCGGAAGGGGCGGAAACAATCAAGCGGCTGCTGGCATCGTACGTGAAGGCGCCGCCCGAGGAGATCATGGGAATGAAAGTGATGCGGGTGAAGAATTTCGAAACCGAAACCTTCCGCGACGTCGAGGGCGACGAAATCCCGAAGGAAAAAATGTTGATTTTCGAACTGGCGGATCAAACCCGCGTCGCGATCCGCGGTTCGGGCACCGAGCCGAAGATTAAGTATTACCTCTTCGCGCAACGGGAGCCCACTACTGGGCAATTTACCAA
>DASXNS010000002.1:0-2680 GCA_036494865.1 Chthoniobacterales bacterium
GGGATCGGCGTTGGTCCAATCGGCTTTGAACTTCACGATCCCGTGGCGCTGAAATGCTTCGCGGACGGCACTGCTCTCCAGGACGGCCGCTTCGTTGAATTTGCAAGTGAGGCACCAGGCCGCCGTGAAATCGACAAAGACCGGATGGCCCTGCTCGAGTTCGGTTTCCAGGCGCTCGGGGTTGAAGGCGCGCCAATCGCCTGCTGACGGATTGGCGTTGGACACGATCTTTGTCGCCTGGAATTTTTCGCCGATGAAATAATAGCCGCTGCCGAGGATGAGCGCGAGGATGAGCAGGATCGATACGACCCGCGCCGCGGTCGAAGCGGTCGGCACGAGGAACGCGCCTTTCATCCAGCAGGCGACGCTGAGAGCGAGAAGAAAACAGGCGCTCCAGATGATGGCCTCGACGCCGCGTTCCGCGCCTAAAACCCAGAGAAGAAAAAGCAGGGTCGCGAGCAGGAAAAATCCCATCAGTTGTTTGACGTGGATCATCCACGCGCCCGGTTTGGGAAGAAGGCGAAGCCAGGCCGGCTGCGCGGAAAGCAGCAAATAAGGCGCACTCATTCCCGCTCCGATCGCGAGAAAAATGAGGAGAATCATCCAGGCCGATTGGGTGAAAGCGAAGCCGAGCGCAGTGCCAAGAAACGGCGCGGTGCAGGGAGTCGCGAGCACGGTCGCGAACACGCCTTGGAAAAAGGAGCCGGCCTCGCCCTCGCGCGCGGCCCAGCCCAGCAAGCCGCGATTGGCGCTTTGCGGGAGCAAGATTTCGAAGACACCGAAAAGATTGAGCGCGAAAACCAGCACGACCGCGCTCATGAAAAGAACGAAATAAGGATTGGTGAATTGAAACGCCCAGGTGATTTCCTGGCCGGCTGATTTGAGCGCGATCAACAAGAGCGCAAGCCCGACGAACCAGGCGAAAATTCCGGCGATGAAGGCCAGACCGCTCCGCAAAATGCGCGCGCGACTCCGGCCGGCATGCTGAATGAATCCAAAAATCTTCAGCGAGATCACCGGCAGAACGCACGGCATCAAGTTAAGAATTAAACCGCCGAGAAAACCGAAGAGAAGAAATTTCGCGAAGCTGCCGCCAGCTGTTGGAGCAGAAGCGGAAACATTGTCCGGAAGCGACCAGGCGTTCCGATCAGAGTCGTTGGCATTTTGGCCGAAGACGATCATGCCGCTGAGCGAAGATAATTTCTGATCCTGCGTTTCGACCGGAACCCGAAACGTGATTTTCCCATCGGAAGCGCGCTCTGTTTTCGGATGGCCGACGATCACGTTGCCCTGAGGCAACGGGAAAAAATCGGCGGTCGGATAATTCGCCAGGGCGGCGCTTCTAACGCTCAGGAGCAACTCCGAGGCGTTTCGCTTCCAACTGGCGTTGGCGATGTTGCCAGCGGGCCACGCTTGCGGGAGCGAGCGCCGGTAGCGCGCGAAAACCTGCTCATTGGCGGGCGCGTTCTGCGTGGCTACGGGAAGTTCTAGTTGCAATTTTGCGCCCCCAGGAATGCAGATTTTTTCGCAGACGAGCCAATTCGCATCCGCGGAAAATCGGGCGGTTGTAGTAGTCAGCGAAGCGGGCGGCGTGATTTCCTGCAGGAGCAAGACTTCGTCGTGGTAGCCGTAGATTTGGATATCGCCCGGTTCGTTCAGTTTCAAGGGAATGGGCCATTGGATTTCCCCGACCTTCCATCCCGCTGGCAAGTTCCATTTTATCTCTGTCGGGATGCCGGCGTCGCCCGGAAATTTCCAGTAGGTGTGCCAGTTCGGGGCCATCTGCAAAAGCAACCCGGCGGTGAATGGCTTCCCGGGAACGATCGCGTTCACATCGGCGATCAGGCGGGCATGAACTAATTCGCGGCCCTGGTAAGTCTGGGCATCGGCGTGCGCCGCTAAAAGAAAAAGCGCGGCAAGAACTGCGCAGTGTTTGAGCCGCGATGCGTTCATTTCATTACTTACCATCGCGCCCTTCGGGCGGCAACGACGCCGGATGAAACGAGGTCTCTAATCGCTCTTTCTGTCATCCCGAGTTGCGCAGACATATAAACTTCCACACAACTCGTTAGGCAACGAGGCTCCAGTCTAACGACTACTTCCTGCGGCTTGAGCAAGCTTCGCATGGATCGCGGCTTTGAACTCCGCTGCCGAAATCGCCGGACCGGACGCAGCTGCCTTCTCGTCTGTGCCGAGCTTGGCCACGTTCGCAACCGGAGCACCGCTGTCTTTCGCGACGATTTCCCGTCCACTCTGCTCCTCTTTGCCGATGTGAAAACGCCCATGCATGATGCCGACCAGCGGCACGAACTGCGAGCCATTGTGTTCGACGAAAAGAATGTCGCGATCCCCCATCTTGAATCTCGGCGCATCGCTTACTTCCATCGTTTGACCATTCACAGTCCCGCCTAGCATACGAATCGTGTAGCTCTGGCCCGGCGCGCCCTTCAGTGGATCTTCGATCGCGAAGGTGACGTAGGTAACAATCCGGTGCTCCGCGCCTTCACCGATCCATTCCGAGCGGACGTTTGTGACCGCGCCTTGAAAAATCAGTTCCGCGTCGTTCACGAGTTGATCGAAGGTGGGCGGAATCACGGTGGTGGCGCGGAGATCGGGCAGCGCAATCAGTGCGCACAGGAGCAGAAGAGAACGAATCATTTTCATAAGCAGGATAATTTAA
>DASXNS010000003.1:0-8793 GCA_036494865.1 Chthoniobacterales bacterium
AAAAAATATCGCGGATGAGCGTGCTCGGAATCGGGGTGGATTTGGTGGAGAACGCGCGCATTCAGCATTCGCTCGATCGTTTCGGCGAGCGCTTTCTCCATCGCATTTTTACCGCGGGCGAGATCGAATATTGCCAATCGATGAAATTCCCGGCGCGCCATTTTGCCGCGCGTTTTGCGGCGAAGGAAGCAGTCTCGAAAGCATTTGGCACTGGCATCGGCCGCGCGATGGGCTGGAAAGATGTCGACGTTCACCGCAAAGCCAGCGGCGAGCCTTTTGTTGTTCTCGAAGGCGGCGCGAAAGACTTAGCCGCGGATCGCAACGCCAGCGCTGTCTGGATTACACTGAGTCACACCGAATATCACGCCATGGCGATGATCGTGATTGAAGCTTGATGCGATAAGACAGAACAAGGAGCGGACCTAACGAGTCGCATCCGCCGGATAGGACTCGGAGTGTCCAAAGTGCGTCTGCCAATTCTGTTCGTAAGTCTCGGCGATCTTCTTGTCCCGAATAACGAGAACGTTCTCCGCGTTTCTTTCCTCGGCCGCCTGGGTGAAATTAAACGAGCCGGTCACCACGCTGATGTCGTCCACGATGATTATTTTGTTGTGAGCGATGGCGTGGCGCGAATCGATGTAGGTCTCGATTCCGGCGTGGGCGAGGAAATCGGCGGAGGAATATTTCTGGGTCCGATTGCTCCGATCCAAAACCGCCGTGACTTTGATTCCGCGTTTGTGAGCATCCACCAGCGCCTTTGCGATCGGTGCTGAAGTAAAAGAGTAAGCCTGCAGATGAATGCTGGCTTTGGCAGTGTTGATCTCGTTTACGATCGCTTCGGTGCATTTCCCGCCCGGAGAAAAGTAGATTTCGACGAACGGCCCGACGGCCTGGCTGCGAACGCCGCTGGGAAGATCACCGATCTCATGAGCGACGATGCCGGACATCGTCGCGCAAGCGAGAAGGAGCGCAAGCAGCAGCGAGGCGCGACGATAAGGAAGCGGAAGGCTCATGGTTTTTTTGCCCAGCGAAGGCGCTGGAAGGAAGGCGCTTTTTAGAAGGAAGCAAGTTTTAGCTTGCGGACCTATTGCGCGCATTCCTCGAACGCGGCCGGACGTTCCCCCAGGATTGCGAGCGCTTCGCCGGCAAAATGGAGCGAGCCGGTGATGAGAATACGCTCGGGATGCATTCGCGCCTGCTCCAACGCGATAAGGAATGAATCTGCGATCGAAGTTTCCACGTTTGGAGAAGCAGCGCGCACGATCTCGTTTATCCGATCGGGCGTAAGCGCGCGTGGGTTGCGTGCGCGTGAGAGAATCAAGCGCCGAGCGAATGGTGCGAGTGCCTGCCAAATTCCAGCAATGTCCTTGTCGCCCAAGACGGCGAGAACGATCGTGGCGCGTTCCTCACCAAACTCGGCTCGCCATGTCTCCGCCAGCGCATGCGCACCGGCGGGATTGTGCGCGCCATCGATGATCATTCGTTCGTTCCAGCGTTGAAAACGCGCGGGCCAGCGGACATCGATCAAACCTTGGGCGACGGCCTTTTCCTCAACGGCGATGCCGGCGGCTCGCAAGGCGGCGATTGCGAGCGACGCATTTTTCTTTTGGTGGATTCCAGCGAGAGCGAGAGGAGTTTTCGCATAAGGCTGGGTGATAAATTCGAGTGGCGCTTCGCATTCAGCCGCGCGCGCGCGGATCGTTTTTTCCGCGGCCGGTTCCTGCGCAGCGGAGACAACCGGCGTTCGACCCTTGATGATTCCCGCTTTTTCCGCAGCGATTTCTTCGAGTTTATTCCCGAGCCACGCTTGATGATCGAACCCAATCGGAGTGATGACGGAGACCGCCGGCTGAGTGGCGTTGGTCGCGTCCAATCTCCCGCCGAGGCCGGTCTCGAGCGCAATGACTTCGCAATCGCGTTCTTTAAAATGAATGAGCGCGAGTGCGGTTGTGATTTCAAAAAATGTAGGATGCGGCTCCCAATCTTTGATCAGCTCGCGGATCGCACCCAAACCATCCGCGACTTTTTTTTCGCCGATCATTTCGCCGTCCACCTGAATTCTTTCGCGATAAGTGACCAGATGAGGCGAGGTGAAAAGGCCGGTGCGATAGCCTTGCGCGCGCGAAATCGCATCGATCATCGCGCAAACGGAGCCTTTGCCGTTCGTGCCGGCGACGTGAAGAATGCGCCCACTCTTATGAGGAATCGCCAGCTCGCGGAGCAGGCGTTGCATATTTTCCAGCCCGAGTTTTATCCCGAAACGCTGGGTCTGATAAAGCCAGGCCAGCGCCTCCTGGTAGGCGGAAGAAGTCCGCGCCGCGTCGGGCCTGCTCACGACATCGTGGAAAAATAACTGAGAAAGTGGCTGATTTGCCCACGCAATTTCTTGCGATGCACGATCAAATCGATCAGCCCATGTTCTTCCAGGAATTCAGCGGTCTGAAAATTTTCGGGCAAATCCTGGTGCGTCGTTTCCTTGATCACTCGCGGGCCGGCGAAGCCGATCATGCTGCGCGGCTCCGCCAGAATAACATCGCCTAACGAGGCAAAGCTCGCCATCACGCCCGCGGTGGTGGGATTCGTCAGCACCGAAATGTAAGGCAATCGCTCGGACGCGTGGCGGGCCAGAGCGCCGCTCGTTTTCGCCATTTGCATCAAACTGAGCATTCCTTCGTACATGCGCGCGCCGCCGGAAGCAGAGACGATAATGACCGCGCAACGGTTCGCCGTTCCGTACTCGATCGTGCGAGTGATCCGCTCGCCCACGACCGAGCCCATCGTGGCCGCGAGAAAACTGAAATCCATCACGGCAATCGCGACCTTAAATCCTTCCAGCATTCCGTGTCCGCTTAAAACAGCATCGGTCAGTCCGGTCGTGTCCTGATATTTTCGCAAGCGATCTTTGTAAGTCGCCATACCCTGAAACTGGAGTGTATCGACCGAGCGCAAATCCGCGTCGCGCTCAACGAAACTCTCCGGGTCGAGCAAGTTCCCGATCCGCTCCCGGGCTGATTGGGCGAAATGATAGTCGCAGCGCGGACAGACGCGCTGATTTTGCGCCAGCTCGATCTCGTGCACGACTTCGGAGCAGCCGGGACACTTTTGCCAGAGGCCTTGCGGCATCTCGCGTTTCTTTCGGCTTTGCGTTTTGAGCGCAGGTCTTTTGAAAATCGCCATGTCTTTATGCGCGCGCCGCGGTGGCCGCATGAACGGAAATGGCGCCGCTCCCTTTCAGGACACGCGCGCATTCGCTCAGCGTTGAACCGGTGGTTAATACATCGTCGATCAAGAGCACCCGCAACTGTCGCACGTCCGCGTTTTTTCGTAAACGAAACGCCTCGTGCAAATTTTCCATCCGTTCGGCGCGATCGTAGGCAGTCTGGGTAGTGGTGTAGCGAATCCGATCGAGCGCGCTGCGAAGCGGAACGGCAATCCGGGCGGCAAGTAATTCCGCCAGGAGCGCGGCTTGATTGAAGCCTCGTTCGCGCTCGCGCGCTGGATGGAGCGGGACGGGAACGATTAAATCGAATCGACGGCCGCGCAGCCGCGGATCGTTCAGCGTATCACCGAGCCAGGCCGCGAGCGGATGGCGCAAATGTTGTTGGCGCCCGTATTTGAACTCGTGGACGAGTTTGCGGACCAGGCCGCGGCTGCGATAAACAGCCACTGCTGCATCGAAGTGCAAAGTGCGATGCGCGCAGTTCGCGCAATGGAACTCCTGCGAGATGGCGCCGGCAAACGGCTCCGAACATTTTGCGCAAAAGGGTGGCGTGATTCGCGGTGCGCGGCTGCGACAGCTGTTGCAAAGATATTCGCTTCTCTCCAGATCGCTGGCGCAGACCGCGCACGCTGCCGGATAAAAAAGCGAGCCAAGCGCGGGAAGGGGATTAAGCATCGCGAGTGCTGACATATCTCCACCAAACTCTGAGCAAGCCCCAGCTCAGTAGACCGACGGACAATGGCACGATCCCCACGAGCAGACTTTTTCCAACCCACGGCAATGCCAAAATTTCGCGCCGCGTGATTTTATTGAAAAGGCCGTTCGCAAAAATCCAGCCGGCGTGAAGACCGATCGGCAACCAGAGGGACCGCGTCCGATTGCGCGCGTCCGCGAGAATTAAGCCAATGAGAAACAGCGTCGTAAAACTCCCAAGCAAGAGCATCGGGTCGGTGAATTGGTCGAACGAATGCACCAGCGAGACGAATCCGGAATTCCAATTGACGGAAGTGGTTGTTTCTCCGGGAGCCTTTAGAAAATGGACGATGGAAAAAATTCCGGCGCTCAAAACGGTGGCCGCAATCGGTCGAAAACTGCGAAGCAAGACTCCCAAAAACAATCCACGGAAAAGTGTCTCCTCGATTAATGGCACGACTGCCGCAGCCGCGATCACGGTGGAAAGCGCGGTCCATTCCACGGTTACGCGGAGCGAATAAAGATGGCACATGACAAGAAGAATTCCGCAGCAGAGAAGCGGCATGGCTGAAATGAGAAATCCGACGACGGCATCGCCCAACCATCGTTTGTTGGGGAGAAGACCGAGGGCGCGGAAATTCTTGATTCCAAGCCAACGCAAAAGTGGCCAGATAAAAAGGATTGCTCCGAGCAGGATGGCGCGGTGAAAGAACGATTCGAAATCAAATTGCGCGAGCGCGGGAAAAACGCCACGAGCGGCCAGCCATTGCGCGATCCAACACAGAAACGGCGCGCACAACGCGCCGAACAGTATGACGGTCGCAAAGTAAGCGAGCAATCTGGCTGCGTCTTTCAAGGGGCTAATGTAAGATTCCTGCCGGATGCGGAGTCAACACATATGGAAGGAGAAGGATAATGAGGGAAGGAAACGCGAAGTGCGCGTGACGAAATTCGGCGGCGCGTGGCGTTTCCAGGCAAAATATGCGGATGAATCGGAGTGGACCTATTACGACCGGCCCGAGCTCGAGGATCTTCGCAAATTAAAGGAGGTCGTATTTCGCAAGTATCAACGCCGCCGAGCTTCCGCCGAAGATGTCGCTTCGATCGAAAACCTTCTTCGCGATCACGTCCGCGCGCATGAATGATTGGGACACGAAAGCGCTTGTCCCTGATGTTATTCACGAGAATGGTTTTAGGTAAAGCGCTAAGTGGCGGACGTCTTCCAGTGGCTATTACTTTAGTTACAGACAAAGTTTTCCGCCAGTGTGGGATGATCGCGGACGTGGAATTGCGGGCGGATCGATCCAGCCACCCGCGGAAAAATATGAAGCTCGGCGCCGAAGTCTGCCTAGCGGCCTGCAAGCACGGACTTCCGACAGGGCCAATCCGCAACGTGATCGTTCTGATATCGCCGTTCTGTATCACCGCAACTCAAATTCAGCAGATGGTGCAAGCCGTCTGCGCGGGAATCGATGAGGTTTGCGGCAAAAGCGTTTGCGCTTAAATGGTGAAGCCAAAACGGTTGCGCTTAGATCTGTTCCTGGTGGAGCAGGGGCTCTTCTCCACGCGCGAACAAGCGCAGCGCGCGGTGATGGCGGGCGAGGTAAAAGTCGGCGATCAAATCATGAATAAGTCTTCCGCCCTCATCGCGGCCGGCGCGTCGGTGTCGCTGTTGACGCGCTCGCCCTACGTCGGTCGCGGCGGAGTAAAGCTTGAGGGCGCCTTGGACGATTTCGAAATTTCTGCCTCGGGAAAAACAGCGCTCGACATCGGCGCTTCCACGGGAGGATTCACCGACTGTCTGCTGCAGCGCGGCGCCGCGAAGGTCTACGCGATCGATGTGGGTCACGGACAATTGGCCTGGAAAATCCGGAACGATCGACGCGTCGTCGTGCGAGAAAACTTGAACGCGCGATTCCTCACTCGTGACGACATTCCTGAAAAGATCGATCTCTGCGTGATCGACGTTTCCTTTATCTCACTTACTTTGATCTTGCCCAACGCTTTCGACTTGGTAACTCCCAACGGTGTGATCCTGGCCCTGATCAAGCCGCAGTTCGAGCTGCAGGCCGCCGAAGTCGCGCGCGGAGGGATTGTTCGTGATCCGGCCTTGCACGAGAAAGCGCAAAATAAGATTCGTGCCTTTATCGCTGATAGCGGGCACGATGTCGCCGGCCTGGTTCCATCCGCCATCACCGGGACCGATGGGAACCAGGAATTTTTTATATGCGTCCGACGAAAATCGGCCTGATCGCGCACACCGGTAAGTCGGGCGTCGCTGAGTTAACCCGGGCGCTCAGCTCCGAATTTGAACGTTTTCAAATTCCGGTGTTGCTGGAGGCAAAGACAGCCGCGCTCGCGGGCTTGAATTCGAATTACGCAGTCGCTGATCTCGGTAAACAGGCGGATTTGCTGGTCGTGCTCGGAGGCGACGGAACAATTCTCAACGTCATCGGAAGGCTCGGGGATGTGATCAAACCAATTTTCGGGATTAATGTCGGCTCGCTTGGGTTCCTGACCTGCGCCAATTCTTCCGCTTACCTCGAAGCAGTGGAATGCATCGCCGCGGGCAAGATAGTTCTCAGCGACCGGACATTGGTGGAAGTGACGGTCAAGGTCGGCAACCAGAAACCGGTCAAGTTAACCGCGCTGAATGACGTCGTCCTTAGTCGGGGCGAGGTTTCGCGACTCATTAGGCTGAAAACACGCGTGAATGGCGAGCCGCTTACTGAATTCAGCGCCGATGGATTGATTGTAGCTACCCCGACCGGCTCGACCGCCTATTCGCTTTCCGCCGGCGGCCCAATCGTTGCGCCGGAATCTGGCGCGCTCGTGATCACGCCGATTTGCCCACACGTCCTCACGAATCGGTCCATCATCGTGGGTGAGGACGCGGTGATAGAAGTAGAAGTAAGCGAGCGCGAATATCCGGTTTTCCTTACGGTCGATGGCGGAGAACCCCTGCGGCTCGAAGCTGGCAGCGCCGTCCAAATCAGAAAATCGAGTCGCGTCCTGCCCCTGGCTTCATTGCCCGGTGTTTCCTTTCTAGGTGTAGTGCGACAGAAACTGAAGTGGAGCGGCAGCAACATTTAGATTCAGCAACCGATCGGTTGCTGATTACAGCACTCTTTCTCCTTTAAGGCAGAGAAAGAACCTAACGAGTAGTTGTTTGCTTACTGCAAGTTGTAAACCTCGACTAACGCGGTGCCGGTCGTGTTATTAACTCCACGCACAATCGCGGTGTAGCTGCCACCAACCAGAGTCGTCACGATGGCCGATTCGTGATCGTCTTTGGGATTAAGTGTCGTTGCCTCGATTGCAGTTTGCTGAGTGTCTTTCCAGTTATTGTTCGAGGCGAGAAGGGCGCCGCTTGCGTTGTGCAATTCCAGCACCGGATCCTGGAGCGCATCGGGGATTCCGGATGCGGTCAGCGAAGGGCCGATCGCACGGACAACCACTTTCACGCCTGCTGGCCCGTTACCGCCGATTATGAAACCGGCGATTAAGACGTGGTCTCCGGTTTGCACGAAGCCGCGGGTGCTAATATTAAGAAGCAGATGCGCGCCCGGTTCGACAGCGACAAACTCCGGAGAGTTAAAATTGTTCGAGAAAAGAGTCGTCTTGGTCCCATCGGGCGCGAACTGTATTGTCGAGCCGCTATCGTGATCGCCCACGACGAGATTGCCGCTAGCGTCAATGGCGAGCCCGTAGGGCACATTCAATCCGGTCGCAAAGCTGCTCTTGGTTCCATTCGGGGCAAACTTGAAAATGGTGTTCGAGCCGGAATCCGCCTCAAAGACATTTCCAGAGTTGTCGACCGCGAGGCCAGCCGGGCCGCTGAGGCCGGAGGCAAATGTGCTCTTCGTTTTATCCGGTGCAAACTTAAGGATGGTTCCATTGCTGAAGTCCGCCGCGAAAAGATTGCCGGCGGCGTCGAAGGCCAGCCCCGACACTTGACCGAGCCCGGAGGCGAAAGTGCTCTGGGTCTTGTCGATGGCGAATTCAAAAATTGTGCCACTGCCCGCATCCGCCTCGTATAAATTGCCCGCGCTATCGACAGCCAGCCCGATCGGTGAGCTCAAGCCGGTGATATAGGCGACGGGCGAACTTCCATTCAAAGCCGGGTACTCAAAAATCGTTCCGTTGCCGGCGTCAGCCACGAACACATTACCTTTGCCATCGAAGACGATGCCTTTGGGATTGGACAACCCGCTGGCGAAAGTGCCAGGGGCACCGCCGTTGGGGGCAAACCGCAAAATCATGCCGTCATTTGATTCGAAGATATTGCCGGCGGCGGCATGAGCTTCGTAGGTAGTCAACGATGTCCCAGTCAAAACAGTGGCTATGATCAGCGAGCGGAGGAATTTCCTTTTTTTCATAAGTAAGTCGCCCAATCTCTCAGGCAATTCCGCTCCGTCAACTGGACCCGCTCGAAATTCCAATGTGGAGAAACTAAACTGATCTCGCGGAAGGGATGGTATGGAAATTCGGGAAGCCCTTTCGAGCTATTGATGCGGCCACGTAATCCTGTGCCCATGGCTTGGAACATTCGGGTCGTGGGAGCGTGGGTTGGATCAGCGCGAAGGGATTCATGATGTGTGTCGATCCGTGGATGCTGAAGCGACTTATTTAAGTCTTCTCCCGTTTCCACGCTCCAACGCGCTTGTCTGTTTTTCTTCTTGAGGAGTTATTGCTCCGATTATCAGGTTTGTCCTAAAATCCCAATACCGAATCGGAGGCAACGCCCATGATTCGGGTCTGGACGATATCCGCAACATCTGCCCAGCGGATCTCGTCCAGTCGCACTGGCGCGGGTTAATGGAGCGAAAAATCTTCAGGGTGCGACGCCCGCACGGTCCTATTCCCAGTTCCGCATTATC
>DASXNS010000004.1:0-10087 GCA_036494865.1 Chthoniobacterales bacterium
ACATTGCGCCCGAAAAATCGCAGCGAAAAATCCTTCACGCCACCATCAAAAAAATCACGGGTGACATCGAGACCCTTTCATTTAACACCGCCATTTCCCAGATGATGATCTTCGTGAATGCGTTCACGAACGCGGAAACGATTCCCGTTTCGGTGATGCGTCCGTTCTTGGTCTTGCTGAATCCTTTTGCGCCGCACATCACTTCGGAGCTTTGGGAAAAATTAGGGGCACATTTTCAGAGCGAACGCGGCGACATCACCGGGCAACAATGGCCGACTTATGACGAACAACTCCTGATCGAAGACGAAGCTGAAATTGTTCTCCAGGTGAATGGCAAGGTGCGGGAGCGACTCCGGTTGCCGATCGACGCCAGCGAAGAAGCGACGAAAGCCGCGGCCCTCGCGCACCCGAAGATCCAGCAACTCACCGCCGGCAAAACAATTCGCAAGGTCGTTGTCCTTCCAGGAAAACTGGTGAACATCGTTTTATGAATTGGTTTCATCGCATCTGGAAAGAATTTCGCGAATTCGCGATCAAAGGGAACGCGATTGACCTGGCGGTTGCGGTCATCATCGGCGGTGCCTTCAGCCCGATTGTTAATTCGCTGGTGAACGATGTCATCATGCCGCCGATTGGTTTGCTCACCGGCGGGGTCGATTTCCGGGATTTTTTCATCCAGCTCAATCAGCGCGATCACATTTACCAGACGCTCGCCGAAGCGAAGACAGCGCACGCGGTGACCTTGAATGCCGGCTTATTCTTCAACACCGTGATTAATTTCCTGATCGTCGGTTTCACCGTGTTCCTGCTCGTGCGCGGCTTCAACAAACTGAAGCACCCGACTCATGCGCCGGTCTCGAAAGATTGTCCCGCCTGCACGATGACGATCCCGATCAAGGCCACGCGCTGTCCCCATTGCACCACTGAGCTGGCCGCGCGCGCAGAAGTTTAAGCCGGCGCGATTTCGTTTTCCGGCAGCGGCAAAATTCTTTCCGGCGTGCAAAGCCAGGCGCGCGTCTCCTCGTCGCTCTCCCATTTCGTGCCGCTCGACCAGGGCGAAAACGCCGGCATGATCCAGCAGCGCGATTGTTGGATGAAGGCCGGGCATTTCAAACGCAAACCGGCGCCGTCAGAAATCGTTCCGGCTGGATGATGATGCCCGATGATTTGGATCCGCTCCGATGGCTCTGCGGCGCAATGACCATGATGAAAATAAAAGCGCTCCGTTTGCCACGCCTCGAGCAGTTCGAATTTTCCGCGCAACTGTCGGTCGTGGTTGCCGGCGATCACGATCGGTTCCGAATAATCGCGGAGCCGCTCGAGCAGCCGGCGCGCTTCCACCGCCGCGGTCTCGTCGTGCACCAAATCGCCGAGGATGATCAGATGGCGCGGCTGATATTCCGCCACCAACGCGAGCAGCCGTTCGGCGACCGATTCCATTCCCCACATCGGCACGAGCCGGCCCGCAGCGCGCTGGCTCAATTCGTAACCGAAATGCAGATCGGCCACGACAAGCCAGCGCTCACGCTGATGAAAAAGCGCAAGCCGGCCGTCGAGTAAAATATCGGCAGCGACCAGCGCTTGATTCGCACGCAAGAAAGACATCCCCGGAAAATTCAGCGGCGCAAATTATCGCTTGCCAGGCGCCGCTTCAATCGCTATTGAGCGAACTTCGCGCTGATGCCGGCATTTCCAAAACTCGTGGCGGTCGCCGCGATCGCGTGTTTGATCGCGGGTTGCGAGACGCCCGCGCCCCAAAAAAAGTCCACCGCAACTGCGCGGCGGGTTTCGCATGTTCGTACGACCGCCTACACGCACTCGGAAAAAGGCGGACATCGCAACGCGATCGGGACCTCACTTTCCCGCGCGAAAGAGATGAGCGCCGCGTCGGACTGGTCGCGCTTTCCATTGGGCACGCGCTTCCGGATTGTAGGGACCGAGGAACATTACATCATCGATGATTATGGCGGTGCGCTCATCGGCACGAACACGATCGACCTTTACAAAACCAACAAGTTCGCGATGCGGCAATGGGGGGTGCGCATGGTCGATATCGACATTTTGGAATGGGGATCGAAGCAGCAAAGTCTCAAAGTTCTGACGCCGCGAAGAAAAAATCGGCTCGTGCGCCGGATGATTGCCGGACTCGAAGCAAAATAAGAGTTAGGCGGCGCAGTTTATTTTGACAGGGCGCAGCGGCACGCCACAACTTCTCCGATGAAAATTCTCGTCGTCGGGGGAGCCGGTTATATCGGCAGCGTTTGCGCGGAGCTGCTCCTCGACGAGGGACACGGTGTCGGCATTTTCGACAATCTCCTGGAGGGACATCGTCGCGCGGTCGATGCGCGCGCGGAATTTTTCGAAGGCGATCTGGCGGACCGCACCGCAATTCGATCGGCGCTCGCCGCGTTTCGGCCGGAGGCGATCATGCATTTTGCCGCGAGCGCGCTGGTCGGCGAATCGATGGAGAATCCCTCCAAATATTTTCGCAACAATATCGGCAATGGACTAAATCTGCTCGACGAGATGAGCGCGGCGGGAGTGCAGCGGCTCGTCTTTTCCTCAACTTGCGCGACTTTCGGCCCGCCCGATCGCGTCCCGATCGACGAGACGTTTCCGCAGAGGCCGATCAATCCTTACGGCGAATCCAAGCTGGCCTTCGAAAAAATTTTGCGCTGGTACGGCGAGATCCATGATTTGCGTTTCGTTGCGCTCCGCTATTTCAACGCCGCGGGCGCCTCGGAAAATTTCGGAGAGGAACACCGAACCGAGACGCATCTGATTCCAAATGTTTTGAAGGTCGCGCTCGGGAAACAGCCGCAGGTGGAAATTTACGGGACCGATTACGACACGCCGGATGGCACTTGCATCCGCGATTACATTCACATTCTCGACTTGGCGCACGCGCACATTCTGGCGCTGGCGGCGCCGCGAAATGAATTCTACAATCTCGGCACAGGCGGCGGCTCTAGCGTGCGTGAAGTGATCGATGCCTGTCGCAAAATCACCGGACACTCAATTCCAGTGGCAGAAAAACCGCGCCGTGCCGGTGATCCGCCGCGACTGATCGCGGCCTCCGGAAAAATTCAGAGAGAGCTCGGCTGGCGTCCGCAATTTCAAAACCTGAACGCGATTATCGAGAGCGCTTGGAAATGGCACCAGAAATTCCCGAACGGCTACGGCGATTGAATGCTTAGTCGGCACTCGAAATAAAAAAACACCCGCGGAAACACGTCCCGCGGGTGTTTTGAATTTCCAGTGAAACTACGATTCGCCGTTAGGGCTTGGTCGTAGTCGTCGTGGTCGTCGTCTTTTCGTAGTACGACACCGGCTTCTGGAGCGTGATCTTGCTGATCACCATCCGGTCGCCCTCTTTCACGTAGGTGTATCGCACCGGCATGTCGGGCTTGAGCATCGACCATTCGACCGTCTTGCCTTCCGGATCAACGATCGTCGTGCTCTTGGTGTAGTAATATTTCACCGGCGCAGTGCTCGTCTCGCTCCGGAATGAAATATAATCCGAACCCGGCGTGTAGCTTGTAATCGTCCCCGATCCGTCCAGCGATGTGGTGGTGCTCGACGTGCTCGTCGTGCCGCCGGCGGTCGTGGTGGTGGAGGTGGAAGATTCCTGCGCGAAAGCGGTGCCAAGCGCGATGGCGCTGACTGCTCCGGCTGCCAATAATTTCATCAATCTGTTTTGTTTCATGTTTGTCCTTTGGTTTGGTTAAACGGATGCTCTCCGTCATGAAATTATCCGACTGCCTAAGGCCGCGATTTATTCAATAACTCATGCAAGCGCTCCCAGGTTTTCGCGATTTTCTTCCGCAAGATTGCGCGCGCCGAACTTACATCTTCACCATCTGGCGCGAAGTCGCGCGCCGCTACGGTTTCGTCGAATACGACGGGCCGCTCCTGGAAGATCTCGATCTCTATAAAAAAAAATCCGGCGATGAAATCGTGAAGCAGCTCTACGAATTCACCGACAAGGGCGGCCGCGCCGTCGCGTTGCGCCCCGAGATGACGCCGACGCTCGCGCGGATGATCGCGGCCTCGCACCGGGAATTCAAAAAGCCGATCAAGTGGTTTTGTCTGCCGCAGATGTTTCGCTACGAACGCCCGCAACGCGGACGGCTCCGCGAGCATTATCAATTCAATGCCGATATCATCGGCGAGAAAGCGCTCGACGCCGATGCGGAATTGATCGCCCTTTGCGTCGATATCCTCCGCGCCTTCGGCTTCAGCGCGGATGAGGTTGTTGTTCGAATCAGCGACCGCGAATTTTGGATCGATTTTCTGAGCGCCCAAAATGTGCCCGAGGAACAGTGGCAGGACGTTTTGCAGACGATCGACAAAAGCGAGCGCGAACCGCGCGATAAAACCGCGGCTCGCCTCGGACCGCTCGCGGAACCTGCATTAAAAATTCTCGAGGGCGAAGGCGGGAGCGAAAAACTCGAGCAGCTGATCGAGGCATTGCGTCTGCGCGGCCTGGCCGATTATGTGAAGATCGATCTCGGGATCGTGCGCGGCCTGGCTTATTATTCCGGTGTGGTTTTTGAGGCATTCGATCGCGGCGGAAAATTGCGCGCCCTCGCCGGCGGCGGCCGCTACGATAATTTGATTCAGCAGCTCAGTGATGGCGCTGTCTCGTTGCCCGCGCTTGGCTTTGCCATGGGGGACGTCGTTCTGGGCGAATTAATTTCCGAGAACCCAGCCGCAAAAGCGAAAATGGACGCGGCCATCGCAGCCCAGCAGCAGCTTGATATTTACGCCGTCATCGCGAAGGAAGAGCGCCGCGCTGATGCGCTGCTTCAGGTGCAAACATTGCGCGACCAAGGTTACCGCGTCGATTTTTCCCTCACGCCGGCGAAAGTCGGAAAACAATTCCAGACCGCTGAACAACTGGGCGCCCGCATCGCCATTCTCTTCGGCGACGAATGGCCCGAGATTAAAATCAAAGATTTGCGCTCCGGAGAACAGAGCCTTGTGCCGAGTGAAAACGTTGCCGCGCGCTTATCGGAACTCTTGTCGCGCTGAAACATCGTGGTTTCATTAGCGCGAAACTAAGGTTAATTTTTCCGCCATGCTTGAAGAGCTTCGCAAATGGATTCGAGCGGTGCCGTTTCAGCCATTTCAGATCGCATTGAGCAGCGGACGCGTCTTGGCGGTGCCGCATCCGGATCATATTCTTGTCACTTCCGGCGGGATGGTTGGCGTTGAAGATGATCAGGGGTTGCTCGATGTCGTGGCCGCGCTTCACATTACCAGCATTCGATCCAATCGGCCCGCGTCTGCCTAGTTGCTGCGCGTTTCGCGGCTGCCCTAACCGATGTACCGCACCCATCAGTGCAATGAACTGCGCAAACGCGACATCGGCACGCGGGCCATGCTCGCGGGCTGGGTCCATGTGCGGCGCGATCATGGCGGAGTCATTTTCATCGACCTGCGCGATCGGGAAGGATTGACCCAGATCGTTTTCCGTCCGGAAGAAAATGCGGAGCTCGCGGCGCAAGCGCACAGTTTGCGCCACGAAGATGTCATCGCGGTGGAAGGAAAAGTTTCGGCACGCGTTCCCGGCACCGAGAATCCGAAATTGCCGACCGGCGAGATCGAGATTGTGCCAGACAAACTGCGAATCTTAAATCGCGCCGACGTGCTTCCCTTTCCGCTCGACGCAGACCTAACGAATGAAGATCTGCGGCTGAGCTATCGCTATCTCGATCTGCGCCGGCCGCAGATGACCCGCAATCTGAGGCTCCGACACAAGATCACCAAAGCGACCCGCGATTTTCTCGATGACAAAGGGTTCGTCGAAATCGAAACGCCGATTCTTTCCAAGAGCACGCCGGAAGGCGCGCGCGACTTCCTGGTTCCGAGCCGCCTAACGAAGGGAAAATTTTACGCGCTGCCCCAGGCGCCGCAGCAATACAAGCAGCTGTTGATGGTGGGCGGGCTCGAAAAATATTTCCAGATCGCAAAATGTTTTCGCGACGAAGATCTGCGCGCCGATCGCCAGCCGGAATTTACTCAGATCGACATCGAAGCTTCTTTCATTGCGCCCGATGACATCTTTCTTCTCGTCGAGGGTTTGCTCGCCGCTCTTTTTCGGGCGGGACGCGGGATCGAGATTCCAGTCCCCTTCCCGCGCCTGACTTACGCGGAGGCGATGGATGAATTCGGCAGCGACAAACCGGACCGGCGCTTTGAGATGCGCCTGGTCGATCTCGCGGACATTTTTCGAGCCAGCTCCTTCAAAATGTTTCGCGGGGCGCTCGATGCCGGCGGCGCGGTCAAAGCGATCAACGCAAAAAATTTCGCGGGGATCACCATCGGCCAGATCGACGAGCTGACCGCGATGGCGAAGCAACAGGGCGCGAAAGGTCTCGCTTTCATCAAAGTGGAAAATGGCGAGTGGAAATCGCCGCTGGTGAAATTCTTCACCGAAGCGGAAAAGGAAGCGCTTCGTTTCAAGCTGCTGATCGAAGAAGGCGACCTCGTTCTATTCGCGGCGGACAAATGGGAAATCGTCTGCGAAGTGCTGGGCCGGCTCCGTTCCCGGATCGCTGAAATCCGGAAGCTGACGACCGATTCCAACCAGCTCGACTTTTTATGGACGACCGATTTTCCGCTGATGGCTTTCAGCGCCGAAGAAAATAAATGGAATGCGGTCCATCATCCCTTTACCCGGCCGAAGAAGGAAGACATCGAGAAACTCGAGGCGGGGAAATTCGGCGAAGTGCGCTCGGAAGCGTACGACGTGGTCCTGAACGGGGTCGAGCTGGGCGGCGGCAGCATTCGGATTCACGAGCCGGAATTGCAGGCGAAAATTTTTAGCGCACTCGGCGTGAGCGCAGAAGATCAGCAGTCGATGTTTGGGCATATGCTGCGCGCGTTTCGCCTCGGCGCGCCGCCGCACGGTGGGATCGCCCTCGGCCTCGACCGGATCGTGATGTTGATTTGCGGCGAAGAAAGCATCCGTGAAGTGATCGCGTTCCCGAAAAATAATCGCGGAATGGACCTGATGTCGCAATCGCCGAGCGAAGTGGACGGGAAGCAATTGCGCGAACTTGGGATCAAGTTGGCGGGAGAAAAGCCGGCCCCATGAAGTGCGACGCGTCGCGCCAAAGGGTGCGATGGGTTGCGAGAAAGCTACTCAGCTTTGCGCGGACCGGACAGCGCCGTTTCGGTTAATCGTGAGTTGCTGATGACTGGTTTTGAAAAGGATCGCGACCGCGAACGTCACGATCGTTCCACAGCAAATCCACCAGGGGAATTCCATCACCGGCAGCCACGAGGGTTGCTGGTAAAACTTCGTTCCGAATATTCCGGCGATGTTGTTCGGCAACCCGCTCAGGATGGCGACGACGATGAAACCGAGAATCATCGCGAGGATGTTGCCTCGATCGTTCCCGCGCGTTTTCGTGAGCATGCCGCAAAAGAAAACGCCGAGGAGCGAGCCATAGGTGTAACCGAAAATCCCGAGCACAATCGGAATGATCCGCACGTTCGGATGCACGATGACGAGATAGGCGGTGGTCGCCGCGACGAGAATCATCAGCACGGAAAATCCAATCGTGGCCCGGCGGACGGCGCGTAGACTTTGTTCGTTAGTCGCGGCCGGATTGATATACGGCTCATACCAATCGCGGGTGAAACTGGTGGCGAGAGCGTTGAGCGCGGTGCTGAGCGATCCCATCGCGGTGGCGAAGATGCCGGCGATGAGCAATCCGCGCAGGCCGACCGGCATTTGATAAAGAATGAAATGGCAGAAGGTCTCGTTAGGCGTTTTCGACAAGGTCGGGTCAGGGTTCGCCTGGTAGTAAACCCAGAGGAGGAGACCGATGCTGAGAAAGGTGAACGCGATCGGGATATCGGCCAGCCCGGAAAAAATGAGAGAGCGGCGGCTCCGGCGAATGTCGCGCGCGGTTAACATCCGCTGCACCATGTCCTGGTCGGTCCCATGCGTGCCCATCGTGATGAAGACGGATCCGATCAGGCCGGCGAAGATGGTGTACTCGGTTTCAAACATGCCTTTTATTTTGTCCCAGCCATGTCTGGCCGGATCGAGGCCGGTGGCGATGAGATCCGAAACCCGAAACGGCCCGCGGCGTTGCACAATTTCGTCCCAGCCGCCGGGGATCGCCGAGTAAAGCAAACCGAGCGCGATCAATGCGCTGCCGATCATGATCGAAGCTTGAATCAGATCGGTCCAGATGACGGCTTTGATGCCACCGAAGGTGGTGTAGATCGCGGTGAGAATGACAATCGCAATCGTGGCGCCGAGATAAATCCAGAGAGTTTGATTTTGGTTTGGCCGGACGCCGCTGATCATTTCGTAGGCGAGGGCGAGGGCGATCGCGGCCACATACAAGCGCGCGCCGGAGGCGAGCAGTCGCGTGATCATGAAAACAGTGGAGGCGGCATTTTTGCTCGCGACCCCGAAGCGCGCGGTCAGGTATTCGTAAATCGAGAAGACTTTGTAATCGTAGTACGGCTTGATGAAGATGTAGCTGACGAGGATGCGGCCGATGATGGTGCCGAAGGCGAGCTGCAGATAGGTGTAATTGCGGAAGCGAAATCCTTCGCCCGGCGTTCCAAAAAATGTGCCGGCGCTTGTTTCCGCCGCGACCAGCGACGCGAGCACGGCCCACCACGGAATGCGCCGGCCGCCGAGCGCGAAATCTTCGAGGCTGTCTTCTTTTCGGCCCATCCGCAGGCCGACGAAGATGATGATGACAAAATAAAGAAGCAGAACGCCGGTATCGATGGCGAGGCGCGTGTCCACGCTGTTAGGTGACAGAAAAGCGGGGGAGCGGAAAGTGGTTTTTCGAGGTGGGAATTGGCGCGAGCGTCTGTCACTTCGAGCCGCGCAGACGGCGGGCGAGGGACAGGCTTCGATGATCAATGAAAATTCAGGGATGAAGAGCAGGGCGCGACGAAGGAGGATCGAGTGCGCGGATTTCGATCTGGGGCGGACGCTTGATTCCGGCCAGGTCTTTCATTGGGAAAAATGGGGCGACGGTTTTCTGGGGACGATTGCAGAGCGCGCCGTTTACGCGGAGCAAAGAAGAGGATGCATCCTTTTCGATGGCGTGACGGAAAATATCCTGCGCAAATATTTCGCGCTCGATCATCCGCTGGCGGAAATCTGCCGCTCTTTTCCGCGGGATCGCGCGATGCGCGCGGCGGCCGATTTCTGCCGGGGGTTGCGAATTATCCGGCAGCCACGCTGGGAATGTCTGGCCACGTTCATCACCTCGTCGATGAAACAAGTGGCGCACATTCGGCAGATGTCGCGAGCCCTGCGCGAGCGATACGGAAAGCGGCGCCGGATTTTCAATCGCGATGTTTACACTTTTCCCGGAGCGAGCCGGGTCGCGGAGCTGACTGAACAAGATTTGCGCGAGTGCGCCCTCGGATATCGTGCGAAAAACTTGCTGGCCACGGCGCAACTCATCAGCACCGGAGCGGTTGATCTCGAAGAATGGGCCGAACTATCCGACGAATCGTTGCGGAGCCAGCTCTGCGAGCTGCCCGGAGTGGGCGCAAAGATTGCTAATTGTGTGATGCTATTCGGCTACGAACGGTTGCGGGCGTTTCCGATCGATGTGTGGATCGAGCGGGTCCTGAAGCAAAAATATTTTCGGCGGAAACGAAAAGTGACGGCGAAACAATTGAGCGCTTTTTGCCAAAGCTATTTCGGCGATCATGGCGGTTATGCGCAGCAGTATTTATTTCATCATGCGCGCAAAGGCGGGGCGATGAGCCGGCCAGCGTCGAAATGAAGCCGCCTCCGCAGGTTGTTACGCCAGGCAATGTGCGATATTATCCGGTGAGCTGGAGAAGCGCGAAATCGAAGCCCTGAATCCCAGAAGCGCCGTTGATCGCAACGGCCTGCCGTAGCAGCGAATGATGGAACAAACAAAAGACCGCCGAAAACTCGCGGTGGCGATCGCGGTGTCGCTGGTTCTTCACCTGGTGATCGCGTACTCTCTCGCGGCTTTCGGCGGCGCTTTTTCACCCGCGCCTCCGCCCGAAGATAAACCGGCGGAGCTGACCTTCGTCGATTTGCCCGCGCAGCCTTCGGCGC
>DASXNS010000005.1:0-5757 GCA_036494865.1 Chthoniobacterales bacterium
GGCACGTGCCCGGACATCATTACGATGGGAATGCGAGCCGTCGTTTCGTTTTGCAGAAGTCGGGCGCAAACTTGATCGCCGCGCAGATCGGGCAAGGAATAGTCGAGCAAAACCAGATCGGGAAGAACCGCTTCCACGCGCTTGATCCCTTCGGTTCCGCTAGGAACGGTCGCGATCTGAAAAGTCGAATCAGCGATCGAGAGAACATCTTCCACGAAGATCAAGAGCATTTCGGTGTCGTCGATCACGACGATTTTTTTGCCGGTCCTGGCGGCTGGCTCGGCTGGTTTCGCCTCAGTGGGAATGGCAGATTTAATTTCAACTTTTGGCGCCGGTTTCGTTGCGCGGAGCGCCGTGAGCAAAACATGCTGCCAGGGTCCTTCAATCGTACGAGGGGCATCCAGCATTCGCTCGCTTTCCTGCGCGCTCACATCAGACCAAGCGAGCATCTCGTGCAAGGCATCGATTCCCTTCAAGGAAGCGGCCGCCGCATGAGTGATGTGACCATTAAGGAAATGAATTTCACCGCTGCGCCTGGCCTCCGCCTCGATCTTCAAAACCGCGCTGGCTCCGCTCACGCATTCGAGCGGGATCAGATCCCTGAGGTTCAGATCGCGGAGCGTGCCGCGCGAATCACCGGTGCCGCCTTCGCTCCACGGACCCAGCACCGCTTGCACAGCGGCGCCAAACTCGGCCAGCTCAAACGGTTTTTCGACGAACTGGATCGCATTCGCTCCGTATCGTTCGGAGGCGAGCTCCGGCGTAGTGCCGGAGACGATGGCGAGAACGCGCGCGTCGGGATGAGTATTCCTGATGCGATTAAAAAATTCGATTGCGTTTGGATGCGGCGGATCGAAATCAAGCACGAACAACTGCGGTTTCGTTTCCGCCGCTGCGGCCTCCGCTTCACTCAGCGACTCGACTACGCGCGTCCGGTGCTGGGGCGCGAATTTCTTTAGCGCGGAGGTGATCGCCGCAGCCAACGCATCGTATTCCTCGATTAGAAGAACGCTAGGCGCTGTCCCGGCAGGAGATTCGTGGGATGCAGGCACGGCGGTAGCGGCTGAGAAAAGCGAGAATAGGACGAGCGATTCGCATGTCAAAGCAAAGGAAGCGCAAGTTGCGTGCCTCCCGCGCGCTCTCTGGGGCGGTTTGCGCTCCTTATTCGAAGCGTAACGCCTCGATCGGATCGAGCCCAGCGGCCCGATAGGCGGGGTAAAATCCGAAACCGATCCCGATCGCCGAGCAAACCACCAAACCGGCGATTGCCCAGCCGAAGGGAAAAATCAGGTCCGCCTTAAGCCACAACGCCAGCAGGTCGCCCCCAATCACTCCGAGGACGATTCCCATAATCCCGCCCGCTTCGGAAATGAAGACCGCTTCGGCCAGAAATTGGCGGAGAATATCGCGGCTGCGCGCTCCGATTGATTTCCGGATTCCGATTTCTTTCGTTCGCTCGGTCACGCTCACCAGCATGATGTTCATGATTCCAATCCCGGCCGCAATCAGCGCGATCAAACTAATGACGAAAGCGCCGATCCGCACCACGCCGGCGATGGATTCGAATGCGCTCTTGAGTGAATCGTTCGAATAAATTTCGAAATCATTTTCTTGATTCGCGCGCAATCCGCGCGCCATTCGCATCGCGCCGATTCCTTTGTCGAGCGTGCGATTGTAAGTCTCCTGCGAGAACGATTGGGTCGCGATGTTAACCGACCGCTTGGCTTCACCGTAATCTTCGAAAAACCGCGTTAGGGGCATGATACAGATATCATCCTGGCTTTGGCCGAACGACGTTCCTTTCTCCTCCAAAACGCCGATGATCGTATAAGTATGGCCGCTTACGCGAATGACTTTGCCGATCGGTGATTCGTGCGGAAAGAGACGCTTCTCGATCACTTTTCCCACCACCAGCACGCGGCGCGAAAACTTCACGTCTTCCTCGGTGATGTTCCTTCCGTAGCCTAACGTGTAAGCGTTGGCGGTAAGGAAACTTTGGTTCGAGCCGGCGACGGTGAGGCTGGGCGTGGTCTTGACGCCGTTGTAAACAGCCTGGCCTTTGAAATCATGGCCGAAGGTCTTGAGACATATCTCGCGGGCGCTTCCTTCCATCAGCTCGGAATATCGGAGCGCCTGCTTGTAGGTGATGTTCTGGCGGTTCTCGTATTTTTTCTGAGCTTCTCCACCAGCGCTGACGTTTGCCGGATATTTCGCAAACTGAAAGATGTTCGAGCCGAGAAAACTGATCCCGCTCTCGATCGAATTTTGCAAAGCGCCGATCGCCGTCATCACGGAGATGACCGAGAACACCCCGATCGTGATCCCAGTCATCGTCAGCGCCGAGCGCAATTTATTCGCGCCGAGCGACGACATCGCCATGGCTATGATCTCGCGAAATTGCATCAGTCAACGCCTACTCATAGCGGAGAGCTGTCACCGGATCGAGACGCGATGCGGACCAGGCCGGCGCAAACCCGGAAACCAAACCGGTCATGACCGAAACGAACATGCTGACCAGGACAAGGCCGAAAGAAAAATGAATCGGAAAGGAGGGAAATGCCTTGCTGATGCCGAAGCACAAAAAATACGCGAAACTTAGCCCGATGAATCCGCCCAGGAGGCAGATCGTCGTCGATTCGATCAGAAATTGAAGAAGGATCGTCCGCCGGCGAGCGCCGAGCGCTTTGCGCGTCCCGATTTCTTTGGTGCGCTCTTTCACGCTCACGAAAGTAATATTCATGATCCCGATTGCGCCCACGAAAAGCGAAAGCCCGGTGATAAAAAGCCCGGCGACGGCGATGGAGTTTTTTATCGGGTCCAGCGTGCTTTTCAGCGCTTGTTGTTCGTTGATTGAAAAATCGTCGGGCATTTCCGGCGAGAGGTTGCGGACGCGGCGCATCAAACCGGTAAGCTCATCCCTCGCTTCGGCCAGTTTGGTTTTGTCCTTCACTTTGACCAAAATGTCGGAGTCGCTTTTCGCGCTGAAATATTTTTGAAAAGCTGGCAGCGGCATCACCACGATGGAGTCGAGGCTAAAGAGGCCGAGAAAACTTCCCTGGCGCGAAATCTCCCCGATGACCTTGAACGATTGGCCATTGATCGAGACCCACTTGTCGAGCGGGCTGCTCGAAGGGAAAAGCGCGTCCGCCACATCGTAGCCGATCACGCAAACATTGGCGCCGCCGCGCGATTCCAATTCGTTGAAAAAACGGCCTTCTTTGAAATCGAGCGTTGAGGTGACGATGTAATCGTAAAACGTGCCTCGCACTAAAATGCCGCTCACTTCGTTATCCGCATATTTGACGCTGCGAATCAGGCTCGAGGTCGGGACGGCGACGACCAGGTTCGAATTCGGCGTCGCATCGATCATTCGATTGATTGGCTCCGCGTACTCGGTCCTGATATGTTTGCGGTCGCGATAATTCCACCAATCATCCACTTGTTTCCAGGGCCATTTTTCGACGTAGAGAACGTCGTCGCCGAAGACCGACATGCTTTTGTCGAAACCAATTTGAATTCCGGCGATGGCGGTGCCCATCAACGTCACCGCGACGATCCCGATGATCACGCCCAAGGCTGTGAGCATGGAGCGCGTCTTGTTTGCCCGCGTCTGCGAGAGCGCGATTCTCCAGCTTTCCGTGAGCTCGTAGATCAGTCGCTTCATGACTGGTTCTAAGTGAAGGCAAGCGACGCGGCTTCTTTTTCTTCGGAAGGTTCGTCGCTCTCGATCAAACCATCCCGCAAGCGAACGGTCCGCCGCGCATGGCTCGCGATATCCGCCTCGTGGGTGACGAGAATGATCGTGTTCCCGCGCTGATATAAATTCTCCAGCAGCGCCATGATTTCCTCTCCGGTTTTGGAATCGAGATTTCCGGTCGGCTCGTCCGCCAGCACGATCGAAGGCCGATTCACCAGCGCCCGCGCGATCGCGACCCTCTGCCGTTGCCCGCCCGATAACTCGTTAGGTTTGTGCTGCAGCCGATCGCCCAGGCCCACATCGCGCAAAGCCTGCGCGGCACGCTCTTCTCGGGTTTCCGGATCGATGCCGGCATAAATGAGAGGAAGCTCGACGTTGCGCAAGCTGGTCGAGCGCGGGAGAAGATTGAAGGTCTGGAAAACGAATCCGATCTCGCGATTGCGAATCGCGGCCAGCTCATCGCCGTCCATCTCGGAAACATTCTTGCCGTTGAATTCATAGCGACCGGAGCTCGGCGTGTCGAGACAGCCGAGCATGTTCATGAGAGTGGATTTACCGCTGCCGCTCGGACCCATGATGGCGAGATATTCGTTCCGGCAGATTTGCAAGGAGACTCCGCGCAAAGCATGGACGGTTTCCTCGCCCATGACGTAATGCTTCGTGATATTTTCGATGTCGATGACAACGAGACCCGGCGGTCGAATCGTCTCAGTCGATCTCGTGCTCATTGCTTCCGCCGCGGCCGGCGCGTTCTGCGTGGCAAGCACGCGCTATTTCAATCCTTCCTTATCGATCACCACTTTGGCGCCGTCCTTTAATTTGCGGCTGATCGCGCTGTAGCTGCCGGAAATCACTTCGTCGCCCGGATTCACTCCACTCTTGATCTCTATATAAGAGTCGTCCGCGATTCCCGTGGTGACCTTGGCCATCACAGCGTTGTTGTCCTTCTTTAAAAAAACAACCTTGGTCAGCTTCTCCCGTTCTTCCCTTTGGCTCTGCTTTTCCTGTTGAGTGTTTGTCACGTCGGCGCCGCTCTCGCTCTTGTCCCGCGCGGCCGCCTTCAGTTTGCGCTTTTCGATTTCCTCGGGACTGAGATTGCTGTCGCCGGTTCGGATCGTAACGCTTTGCATCGGCACGGCGACTGCGTCCTTCACCAGATTGGTTTCAATTTCCGCCGTGCAACTCAAACCGGGACGAAGCGCCACGTCGTGATCTTCGATCCGGATTTTCACTTCGAAATTTGTCACTTCTTCCTGCGTGCCAGCCCCGGTTGTTTTGCCCGTGTTGGCGATTTGTTGAACCGTTCCCTTGAATCTCCGGTCGCGATAGGCGTCGATCTTCACACTCGTCTTGTCACCGATTTTCACCGTAACCACGTCGTTCTCATTCACATCGACGACAGCCTGCATATGGCTGAGATCGGCCACCCGCATTACTTCCGTCCCGGCGAATTGATTCGTCGCCACCACCCGCTCGCCCAATTTGCTGTTGAGCACCGTGATCAGGCCGTCGATCGGCGAGTTAATAGTTGTCTTGGAAAGTTGATCGCGCGCCTGACTCGATCCCGCTTCGGCCCGCTCGATTTCGTGCTGCGAACTTTCGTAAGTTGATTTCGCCACGTCGCGCGCCGTTTGCGCCGTGGAAAATTCCGATTCGGAAATCATCTTTTTCGAAAACAAATCCTGGGCGCGTCTCAGATCCTGTTCCGTCTTCGCCAGGGTCGCTTTCTGCTGCAAGTTCAGCGCCTTCGCGCCGCTGATCCCCGCTTCTTGCTGCTCGAGCAAAGCTTTATAAGAATCGGGCTTTATCTTCATCAGCAGGTCGCCCTTTTTTACCGCCATTCCATCCTCGACCGGCAACTCGGTAATTTCTCCAGCCACTTCCGGCGAAATTTTTACTTCCACTTCCGGCTGCACTTTGCCGGTCGCAGAAACAGTCTGCAGGATCGTTTTGCGAACTGCCTTCTCGGTCGTGACCGGGATCGGTTTCTCGCGTTTGCCGAGGATGGTGGAAACGACAATCCAAAGCACGAGCAGGCCGATCGAGCCGAGAATAATATT
>DASXNS010000006.1:0-2433 GCA_036494865.1 Chthoniobacterales bacterium
AGAAATGCCAGCCAGCAGGCGGCGCGCAGAAAATTCAACCCGTAAAAGATCCAGGAGAGAGCAATTCCGAGCAGGCAACTGATCGGAAAAGTCAGGACGCTGAGGAAGAGAACGATCGTGGTCAGATTGTGCTCGGAGCCGGGCGCGTCGAACATCATCGGCGAAAACATCGCAGGGAAAATCCCCGCGAGGGCGCCGAGAGAAAAGAAAATGGTGGCGACGATGAGAAGAGTGCGGACGCGTCTTTTTTCCATCTCGCTCTAAGCTTGCGGATGAAGCACGTGAAACGGGCGGCTCCCGCGATTTAGCAGTATGAAGCATTCGCTAATTTTCATTGCGCTCCTGCTTTTCATCGTCTGGATCGTCGCGCGGGTCGTGCTCGCGGTCACCTCCGTCGCGCTTCATCTGGTCTGGATCGTCGCAGTTATCCTCGCGATCATCTGGCTGATCGGACTTTTTTCGAGCCGCACCTAAACGATCGCCGAGAGGTCGCCCTTAGCTGCTCGATGGCGGAGCGATCGGCGGCTGGCCCTTGGCCTTGAGAGCTTCGTTTAACGCCGGCAGATCTTTGGCGAGCAGTTGATCGAGTTCCTTCGTCACATCCTCCAGCTCGCGGCGCAGCGCATCGATGTTCGCCAGCTGGTAATCGCCCGGCTTGCCTTCGTAACTGAGGATCGCGCCGTAAAGCTGATCGGTGTGTTCGCGCAAGCGCTCCTCGCCTGTGATCGCCCCGCCCTCGGTCGTTGCCACAATTTCCTTGCGGACGGCGTCAACTTTGCCGTCGAAGTCCGTCACCGTTTTGCGCAGCGGATCACCTTCCGGCAACGCTCCGCCGCACTTCGCCAAATTTGCGCGCATCGCCTGAATGCGATCCATCACCGCGCTTTCATCGCCGAAGAGCGCGCGCAATTTCATCGCCGCGTCATACTGCGCTTTGCGGTCGGCTTCGGTAAATTTAGCCCGGCGATCCAGACCGACGCTCAGCTTCGTTTCGGAAATTTTTCCATTCTTTGTCATTCGCACAGTGTAAACGCCCAGCAGCACGCGCGGACCCCGGATCCCCGCGTTCGCGAGCTGAGCGGCGGGCGGAACGCGCGGCGGTTTTTCATGCATGCTCCACGTCACGCGATTTAATCCCGGGCGTTTGCTCGCCGCCAAATCGTCAACGACCCGGCCGGTGGAATCCAGCACCTGGAGCTTGAGTTTGCCGTAAAGGTGGCGCGATCGCTGGTAGTAAGTAATGACGGCGGCCTCGGGCGGATTATCGCCGATAAAAACAGCGGCGCCGCCGGGCCAGCCGCCGTTGGCTTCGATCCGTTGTTGGACCGGCCGCGCGGAAACGAAATTCGCTTCCTGCCCGAGCAAATCCGGAGTGAGCGCGCGCACCGGCGTGATGTCATCAATGATCCAGATGCCGCGGCCATGAGTGGCGAGAACGAGATCGTTATCGCGCGGATGAATCGCCAGATCGCGCACCGCCACCGCCGGAAAACGCGCGCCTTTGAATTGGGCCCATCCTTTTCCGCCATCAATCGAAACGTAAAGCCCGAACTCGGTGCCGAGGAAAAGAAGATTCGGCCTAACGAGATCTTCCTTGATGACGTGAGCGTAACCGCGCACATCCTTCGCGTCCTGCGCATTCAGCAGCGGAGTCCAGGTCTGCCCGAAATCGGTCGTGCGAAAAACGTAAGGCGCGAAGTCGCCAAAGGTGTGGCGGTCGAACGCGGCATAAGCCGTCCCGGCGTCGAAGTTACTGGCCTGAACCCAGTTCACCCAGGAATTTTTCGGCAACCCGGGAACGTTGCCGACCAGGTTGTTCCAGCTTTTCCCGCCATCGCGGGTGAGTTGGACGTTGCCATCATCGGTCCCGACCCAGATGACCGACTTGTCCTTCGGCGATTCGCTGATGGAATAAATCGTGGTGTGCATTTCCGCAGCCGAATTGTCGACCGTGATGCCGCCGGATTTTTCCTGCTTCTGCTTTTCCGGATCGTTCGTGCTCAGGTCGGGCGAAATCCGGTCCCAGGTCTGCCCGTGATCGCGCGAGCGGAAGAGAAATTGCGCGCCGATATAAATCGTTCCCTTTTCGTTAGGCGATAATGCAATCGGTGTGTTCCAATTCCAGCGAAGCTTTTCCTTGTAGTTTGGTTTCGGCTGAATGTCGCGCGCTTCATGCGTGTAACGATTCACCCGCGCGATAAATCCGCCCTGATATTCGGCGTAGATATAATCGGGATCCGCCGAATCGGGAAACATCCAGAAACCATCGCCGCCGAACATGTTTTCCCACTGCGCGTTGGTGATGCCGCCGGGATATTGCGACTGGCCGACCCACGAGCTGTTGTCCTGCAAACCGCCATAGACTCGGAATGGATCGGCATCATCCAGGCTGACGTGATAGAACTGCGAGATCGGAAGGTTCTCCGCTTTCCA
>DASXNS010000007.1:0-2342 GCA_036494865.1 Chthoniobacterales bacterium
AATGGGCCCGGCCGAGCGAGAACGAGTTTCGAAACATCGAGAAATGCCTCAATCGCACGACAGCGACGCCGGTACATAACCGGCAGCATGAGATTAATAACCACGCAGGAGAAAATCGAGAACGCGATCCAAACGAGAGCAAGCAGTGCGATGATGAAGATGAACACCGCCCTGGGACCATGGAAAAACTGGCTACCGGCAAATGGATAGAACGCCAGCGCAATGAGTAAAAAAAATATCGCCATCAGTGCCGCCACGCCAAAACCGACCGCGAAAGAAAACACGAAGAAGCTGTTTCCTTCCCGCCGAAACTCTTCCCATGGCGCAGCGATGGCGGCGCGATTTTTTACTACGCAATCCATGAAGATGAACCTGCCGCGCGCCGAGAGCCAACCGAGGACGAGAATGATCAGGAGCGCAATTACGACCCCGACGATGATAAGCGGAATGGCCCAGGGCGGAAAATGTTCGCCGGAAAATCCGCCGGCAACGCTTTGATAACTGGCAGCACTAAAATCCCACTTCGCGCGGCGACCCCAACTGCCAAAATGCAAACCGCCGCCCCAAGCTCCGCTGATGAAGGCGGCGAACGCAATCACGCACCATTTTCGAAAATCGAAGGGCTGAAAAAGAATCTTCTTCATCAGCTCATACGCCGCGCCGAAGGGTGCAAATATTTCGATTTTATTTTCCGTGCCGTTCATTTGTTTCCTTTCACATTAACCCGTTCCGAAGTAGCGGTCGCCCGCGTCGCCCAGGCCGGGAACGATGTAGCCAAAATTGTTCAGCTCGGGATCGACGGCGGCCGTAATGATCGGCAGATCGGGATGCTCGCTTTGAAGTTGTGCGACACCGGGCGGGCAAGCCAGCACGCAGAGGAATTGAATAGTGCGCGCGCCTTGCGCTTTCAAGATCGAGGCGGCTTCGCACGCGCTGTGGCCAGTCGCCAGCATCGGATCGAGGAGAAGCACTTCGGCCGAAGCGACGTTGACGGGCAAACGATCGTAATAACTCACCGGCCGAAGCGTTTCGGGGTCGCGATAAAGTCCGATATGGCCGATGCCGGCATCGGGAGCGACGCGGAGAATTCCATCCACCATTCCGAGACCGGCGCGAAGAATCGGGACGAGGACGATCGGTTTCGCGAGAATTTCTCCAGGACAGGACGCGAGCGGCGTTTCCAATTCAATCGGCGCGGTTTTCCATTCGCGGGAAGCTTCGGCGAAAAGAAAAATCGCTATCTCCTGCAAGTGGCGGCGAAACAGATCGGGCGTTGTTGTTTTCGACCTAAGGACTGAAAGGCCGGTCGCAACAAGAGGGTGATCGACAATCGTGATCGGTGGAGTCGGCACGTCGCGCGATTGTAGGGCGGGCGGTTCGGTAGCCGTCGAGGAGAATATATCGGGCGCGACCTTTCGTTTAGGCATGGCCCTCCTCGCGCATGCGAACGGGTGAAGCTGGAATGGGATCGAGCACGATGCCGCGGGCGCCATCATAATGCCCGAAAGCGAGCACACCGGTCGGACATTCCTGGACACAGGCCGAGCAGCGCACGCATTGCGGATCTTGCATCGGCAGCCCTTTGTTCGCGAAGTTCATGATGTCGATGCCCTGATGACAGACCGAAGTGCAGACGTTGCAGGAAATGCATTTCGATTTCTCCGGGAAAATTCGGAAGCGCGAGAAACGCGCGTAGATGTGCATGAGCGCCGCGAGCGGGCAAAAAAATCTGCACCAGACCCGGCCGGAATATTTGAAATAAAGCCCGACACCGATGATCCCACCGAGGAAGACATCGACAAACCATTTGTAGCTCGCGTAATTGATCAGTTGTCCGCTGCTGTTTTTTCCTTCGAGCAATAAATGGAATGCCGATGCGAGAAAAGATTGCGGCCAGATCCAGCCGAGAACGCGGACGAGCAAAAGTAGAAACGCGACCGCGAGAATCACCTGCCCCGCCATGTTGAAGCGGTTCCAGAAAGGGCCGTGCGGCATTTTGTGGCGCTGCTTGTCGCCCATCGTTTCGGCGAGCGCGCCGCAGGAACAAATCCATCCGCAATAAGCACCTTTGCCCCAGCGCCAGACGATCGCGGGAATAACGACGAAGGTTTGGAGGAACGCGATCACGAGCCACCAAAAAAGTGGCGCGTCGGTGAAAACGTTATAGACCATCAGCGGCCAGGCGAGAATGAAACCGTAAGCCCGCCAGTAAGCGCGCGGATGTCCCCAAACCGGCCATTGATGAGCGGCGTATTGTTGCGCCGGAATGTACGATTCGAAAAGACGGTCGGCGATCGTTTTGGCCAAACCCTGATCGAACCAGCCATTGTAACCGAGATAAG
>DASXNS010000008.1:0-3382 GCA_036494865.1 Chthoniobacterales bacterium
GAAGCGGCACGATTTCAGCAGCGCCGATCTCAACTGCTTTCTGCACGATCAGATCCATGTTCTTGCCCTTGGGAATTGCCTGCCCGAGGGTGATCCGGCAGCGGAGGGGCGGCGTCCGCGCTTCGTGTATTTTCGTCAGCGAAATTTCCGGCCCATCGCTCGAAACGATTTCGGCGGTGACCTCGCGTCCGCAGCCGTTGAAGAGAATTAATTTATCACCGGCCTGACAACGCAACACCTCGCGGCAATGATGAGCTTCCCCGCCAGCCAGGACAAGAGCGTCCGGATTCCAATCCTCCGGCGCAATGTAAAAACGATGCATAACGAACTCTCGACAACGCGCGCCGTTTCCGAGGATTGCCTAACGAAAGAAATCCTTCGCGCGATCGAAGAAGCTCTTGTGCAACGGCGTGTTCTCCTCGCCGCAGAGAGCGGAAAATTCCTCCAGCTTTTGCCGCTGCTCGCTGTTCAAACGCGTCGGCACTTCAACCAAGAGACGCGCCAGCAGATCACCCCGATCGCGACCATTCACGTTCACCACGCCTTTGCTGCGTAACTTGAAAATCTGTCCACTTTGAGTTCCGGCCGGCACTTTCAAATTCGCTTTTCCTTCGAGGGTCGGGACTGCGATTTCTCCGCCGAGCGCCGCGTGGGTGAAGGAAATTGGAACTTCGCAGTAAAGATTGTCATCCTCGCGCTGAAAAATTTCATGCTCCTTGATGTGAATGACGACGTAGAGATCGCCCGGCTGAGCGCCGCGGATTCCAGCCTCGCCGTTTCGGGACGAGCGCAGGCGTGAGCCATCCGAAATTCCCGCTGGAATCTTCAATTTGATCCGGCTGGTGTTTTCGACCCGTCCTTCTCCCCCGCAAACCCGGCACGGTTTCTCGATGATCTGACCGGCGCCGCGACAGCGGGGACACGTCTGGGAAACCTGGAAAAATCCGCGCGAGCTGATCACCTGACCGCGGCCGCCGCAGGTCGGGCAATTAATCGTGCGCGAGTCCGGCTCTGCTCCTTTGCCCAGACATTTACTGCAGCTATCGAGCTTGCGAACTTCAATTTCTTTGTCCACGCCGGCCGCGGCTTCTTCCAGCGTGATCTGCATGTCGTAACGCAGATCGGAGCCGCGCTGATGACTTTCGCGATCCGCTGTTGCGCCACCGCCGAAAAATGTTTCGAAAATTCCGCCGCCGCCGCCGCCGAAGACCTCGCGGAAAATATCGAACGGATCATGAAAACCGCCGCCGCGTCCGGCCGTGCCTTGGGCGAAAGCAGCGTGACCGAAACGATCATAGGCCGCGCGTTTGTCGGGATCGATCAACACGTCGTAGGCCTCGCCGAGTTCTTTGAATTTTTCTTCGGCGTGCGGGTCGTTCGGATTTTTATCCGGATGAAATTTCACCGCGAGTTTGCGATAGGCGCGTTTCACTTCCTCTTCGCTCGCGCCGCGCACCACCGCCAGGACTTCGTAGTAATCGCGTTTCTTCGTCATGGAAAAAGGGAACGTCGCACAGCGCCTTCTTGGAATTGCGTCGGAAAAAAGGAACTGCCTTTACGCCGCCGGCCCGCTGGAGACCACGACACTCGAAGGCCGGAGCAGCCGATCTTTCATCCGGTATCCGCGGCGGGTCTGCCGAATCACGACGTTTTCAGGATATTGATCGCTCGGTTCATGCGCGATCGCTTCGTGCTGGTTCGGATCAAATTTTTGCCCGGTCGCTTCGATCGGTTGCAGCCCCTGTTCCTTCAAGAAATCCATCAATTGTTTCAGCACCATGCTCATGCCGGAAAAAATTGGCGACTTTTCGCCTTCGCCGCGCGCCGCTTCCAGACCAAGCTCGAAGTTATCCGCGATCGCGATCAGCCGCTCGAGGAGTGAGCTGTTAGCATACTTGATCGCCTCTTCTTTCTCGCGCGCGCAACGTTTCTTGTAGTTCTCGAAATCCGCCTGGGTCCGCAGCGCGAGGTCGCGAAAACGGTCCAGGTCCGCCTCCAGATTTTCGTTCGCATCGTCTTCGTTTTGTCCCGGCGACAAACGCTCCGCATCGGAAGCTGACGGCGAAGGTTCCGCGCCAGCCTCGGGCGGTGATTCGGTGACAGGAATTTTTTTCATGTTTTGCGAATAGCAATCAAAGTGATGTCGTCGTTTTGCGGCTGCGTTCCGACAAAGCTCCGGAGTGCGTCGATCAAGCGCGTAATCATCGCTGGCGCGCCCTCCGCTGCGCTGGCGCGCACGCATTCTACCATGGACTCCAAGCCGAACTCGTCTCCGTTAGCGTCGAGCGCCTCGGTCACTCCGTCGGTGTAGAGAAGCAGACAATCGTCGCGTTCCAGCGAGAGAGCGAAGTCGCCAGTTATCCTATCGAAGACGCTGCCGCTGTCAATTCCCAGGACCATTCCGGGTGGCTTCACTGGCGTGACGGTTTGGGTCGCGCTCCGGTAAAGAATCGGAGCGTCATGTCCCGCGCGCGAAAGAGTGATGGCGTTACGCGCATGATCGAGAATTACGTAAGCCATGCTGATAAACATGTCTTCCTTGATGTCGGGATAAAGCTGCCGGTTTACTTTTTGGAGCACATCGGCCGGCGAAGGATTGCCCGTGGCCTGGCTGCGCAACACACTTCGGCAGATAGCCATGATGATGGAAGCGGGAACGCCTTTCCCGGAAACATCGGCAATCGCGACGCCGAGCCGGTCCTCGTCCACTTTAATGTAATCGAAATAATCACCGCTCACCTGACGCGCAGGAATGTTGATCCCACTGATCTCGAAGCCATCGATGACCGGCGCTTCGCTCGGCAACAGAATCCGCTGGATGTCGCGAGCGATCTCGAGGTCGTGATCGAGCCGTTTTTTTTCATTAGCTTCCGAGTAAATGATGGCGTTGTAGAGCGCGAAAGCCGATTGCTCGGCGATCGATTTAAAAACGATGAAGTCGCTCGGGGTAAAAGAAGGACTGGATGGGCCGTTGCCAAGCGCGAGCACGCCCATGTTTTGTTTTCCGTAAAGCAACGGCGTGACCATAACCGAAGTCGCACCGAGAGAACTTCCGCGCAGCCGCGCCAGCTCCGGCGCATCCGCCAGATCAGTGAGGCAAACCGCTTCGCGCAACTGCCAGACGCGCCCGATGATCCCCTCATCTGGCGCAATCGTATGCAGGCGCAAATAATTTTCGACGGCAGCCGGAGCTGCGCCCGCCTGCTGCAGAATATCAGCCGGCACCTCCACGAAAGGCGGGCAGCCTTTTGAGATGTAGGCGGGCGCCAGCTTCCCCCCCGCGCGTTCCATCATGTAGAGAGCGCCGCCTTGAGCGTCGAGAATCCGAGCAGCGCCTTCCACAATCAAGCGATGCAAATCCGCCGGACGAATCGTCTCGGTA
>DASXNS010000009.1:0-5853 GCA_036494865.1 Chthoniobacterales bacterium
TGTGTGCAATAATTTCCACAAGCGCAGAATAGAAGGACGGCTTCTAATGTCAAAACAACTGGCGTTTCTGCCGCCGATCCTAACCAACGGTCAATGGACGGCGACGGGCGAAGGCGATCCCAGCGGTGTTTTGACGGCCAGCTTTTGGGCCAGAAGAACTCCGAAGTTGTAAAGCAATTGCGCGCCGGCGGGAGTCGCAAAAAACAAATCGCGCAACGTGTCGGGAGCAATCGTCCACAGGATTACTTCGCCTTCCGCAAAAGCCTCCTCAGTCGAGCCCCGATGCAAAAACACTTCCATTTCGCCGTACCATTGCCCGGGACCAAGCGTGGCGACGCGCACTTTTCCACCAGTTTCGTTCCGGCGAGAAACGGTGACGCTGCCTGCGATCACGCAAAAAATATTATCCGCCGGCTGTCCGGCGTGCACGATCATCTGCTGATTGTATTCGGCGAATGCGCCGTTGGATTGAAGCTCAACGACGAAATCCCGGCTCAGATTCGTCAGCAGCCCGTCGGAAGGCAAAATCAGTTGCCGGGCCCGCGCTTGCTGTTCCGAGAGAATATTCATGAACGAAAAAAATGTGCGATTCGAAATACATTAACCGGGCCTCCGGCACAACCAATTGCTTGCGCTAGCGGCGCGCCAGCCATCCCGCCGTTCCATACTTCGACTCCACCAAATTGCCAGCGCGCTCGAGTAAGGTTTGCGAAAGCGAGCGAATCTCGAACTGCGCGCACAAGATTCGGGCGAGATCATGTTTGAAGCGCTCGGGCAAACTCGGGCGTTGAATGCTGCCCTGATGCAGTAAACCGGCGCGCGATCGGCGATGGGCCGCGCCCGCGATCTTGCGACCGTCGCTGATCAAGTCGGCCCGGACGGGATTGGCAAAGCAGTCTCCCGAAATTTTCGGCGCGGCGGAAGAAGCGAGCGCTGCTTCGATTCCGTTTTCTCGCAACGCTTGCCGGATCGCGTCGTGCAGATCGGCGTAAATCGCGAGCGAAGACCGGACGAACAAGAGGTGAGCGGCGGGAATTATCACCGAATAAGTAAGGTCCTTTCCATGCGGAACGATTCCGCCGCCGGTCCAGCGCCGGATGATTTCGCGATCGCGCGCTTGGTCTTTTGCCTCAACGAGAAATCCAAAATAGCCAAATGAAACCGCGGGGCGTCGCCACCTGTAAAAACGAAGAATGGGCGAGACCGCCGATTCCAACAAAGCTTCATCCAGCGCCATGTTCAATGCGGGACTTCGCGGCGCGGCGTCGTCATAGACCTCCAGTTGGTCGAACATCGCCGGTGGCAGGAAATCAGTCCGCAATTTCGTCGAGCAAACGTTCGACAGCGGCGCGCGGTTGTGGATCGGCTGTGATCGGCCGGCCGATAACGAGATAGTCGGCGCCATTTTTCAGAGCTTCGCGCGGAGTGGCGAATCGTTTCTGATCGTGCGCAACGGCCCAAGCGGGACGTACGCCCGGCGTGATGATTTTGATTTCGCTTCCGAGTTTTTCACGAAGCAAGCGAACTTCATGCGGACTCGTGATGAGTCCGTCGATCCTGGAATTTTTTCCAAGTTCCGCCAATCGCAGAACCTGATCTTCGAGCGCGCCATTAACTCCGGTTGCCGCCAAGGTTTCTTCGTTTGCGCTGGTAAGGACCGTTACGCCGAGCAACAAAAGATTTGCCGGTTTCGTTTTCGCCGCGGCCTCGAGCATCTCGCGCCCGCCGCTGAGATGGACCGTTAACATCTGCACCCCCAGCTCGCCCGCGGCCGCCACCGCTTTCGCGACCGTGTTCGGAATGTCGTGCAACTTTAAGTCCAGGAAGATTTTCGCGCCCGTCGCCGCTACCGCGCGGATGATTGCGGGACCGGCGGCGGTGTAAAGTTGCAATCCAATCTTGTAGGTCGAGACGGAATCGGCCAACCCGGAAACCAAAGAGAGCGCTTCGGCTTGCGACGCAAAATCGAGCGCCACGATTAAGCGGTCCCGGGCGCTGATCATGGACTTCATTCTGTAATTTCGCGCGAGTTTGTGGACTGTTAAAGGTATGCAGCTTTTTGCCCCGGCGAAGATCAATCTTTCGTTGCAGATCAAAGGCGTGCGCGAGGACGGCTTCCACGAAATCGAGACGTTGATGGCGCCGATCTCCCTGGCGGACCGCTTAATAATCGAACGCGCCGGCGATAAAAGTGAAATCGAATTTTCCTGCGACGATCCGTCTTTGCCGGCGGATGAAAATAATCTCGTCGTGCGCGCGGCAAACCTTTTCCGGCAAGAAAACGACATCGCCGGCGGAATGAGGATCGCGCTCCAAAAAAAAATACCGCACGGCGCCGGGCTCGGCGGTGGAAGCAGCGACGCCGCCAGCACCTTGCTCGGCTTGAATGAACTTTTCGGAACAGGGCTCAGCCAAAAAGATTTGATCGCGCTCGGCGCGGAGATCGGATCGGATGTTCCCTTCTTTATTCTCCAGTCCCCGGCGCTTTGCCGAGGACGCGGAGAACTAGTTAGGCCAGTTACGCTCCAGAGCAATTTCCGGCTCTTGCTCCTCAAACCAGATTTCGGCGTGACGACGGCATGGGCTTACGGAAAATGGAAAAGTTCACGCGAACTCTCGGACGTGGATTACGCACCTCAGGAATTTTCCGGTATTCGATTCATGAACGATCTGGAACGGGCGGTTTTCGAAAAATTTATTGTCCTTAGTTATTTGAAAACTTGGCTCCGCTTCCAACCTGAAGTTGGTGCGGCTTTGCTTTCAGGTTCCGGTTCCACCGTCTTTGCGGCGCTTCGCGATGGCGCGGATGGCGAGAGGTTAGCAGCGCGGGCGCGCGCCCACGTCGATGCCGAACTCTGGGCGCGTGTCGTTCGCTCGCCTCTTTAATTTGCGGGGCGCGTGAGGAGAGCAGCAAGATTCTTTATTCGCCCGCGTTTCTTTGCATCTTGGCGACCGCGTATTCGCGATTCAGTTTCGCGATGAAGCTCGCGCTGATCTCAGCCGGACAAACCGCTTCGCATTCGTAGGTGTTGGTGCAGTTGCCGAAATTTTCCGCGTCCATTGCATTTACCATTTTTAAAACGCGACTGTTTCGCTCCGGTTGTCCCTGGGGGAGAAAAGCGAGATGCGACACTTTTGCCGCGGTGAAGAGCATGGCGGACGCATTCGGGCAGGCCGCCGCGCAAGCGCCGCATCCGATGCAGGCGGCTGCTTCCATCGCGCGATCCGCAAAATGTTTTGGCACGGGAATCGAATTCGCTTCCGGCGCGGAACCGGCGCGGGCGGCGACGAAGCCGCCGGCTTCGACGATGCGATCGAGCGCGCTTCGATCGACCACCAGGTCCTTGATCAACGGGAACGCTTTCGCGCGGAACGGCTCGACCACGATCGTAGCGCCGTCTTTAAATCTGCGCATGTAAAGCTCACACGCCGCGCCTGGATGCTCGGGCCCGTGCGCCTGCCCGTTGATCGTCAGCGAACAGGTGCCGCAAATTCCTTCGCGGCAATCCGAATCGAACGCGATCGGCTCATCGCCGCGAGCGATCAACTGCTCATTCACGATGTCGAGCATTTCAAGAAACGAAGTGTTAGGCGAAATGCCGGCCGCTTCATATTTGACCAGCCGGCCCTTCGATTTCGGAGCGCTCTGTCGCCAGACTTTGAGTTTGAAATTCATCGGCAATGGCGCTCTGTCTTTGCTGGACGGCGGTTCACTTATAGCTCCTTTGCGTCAGTTCCACGGTTTCAAAGACAAGCGGCTCGCGATGCAATTTCGGCGGCGCGGCCGTGCCATTGCCTTGATATTCCCAGGCGAACACCGCCGCGAAATTTTCATCATCGCGTAATGCTTCGCCATCGCGCGTCTGGTGTTCTTCCCGAAAATGCCCGCCGCACGATTCGTCGCGGGTGAGCGCATCGGTGCACATAAGCTCGGCGAATTCGAGAAAATCAGCGACGCGTCCAGCTCGCTCCAGCGATTGATTGAATTCCTCACCGTCGCCCGGGACGCGAACATCGCGCCAGAATTCCTCCCGTAATTCCGGAATGCGCGCGAGCGTTTCGCTCAAGCCAGCTGCGTTGCGCGCCATCCCGCATTTGTCCCACAGCATCAGACCAAGCTCGCGATGAAACGAATCGACCGATCGTTTTCCGTTGATCGAAAGCAATTTTTGCGTGCGCGTCCGCACTTCGTTTTCGGCTTGGCGAAATTCCGCGCGATCGATGGAAGGGCGCTTGCCGACTTGCCCGGCGAGATAACCCGGCAGGGTGTAGGGTAAAACGAAATAGCCGTCGGCCAGACCCTGCATGAGCGCGCTCGCGCCCAGCCGGTTCGCGCCGTGATCGGAAAAATTCGCTTCGCCGATCACATGCAGGCCCGGGAGATTGCTCATCAAATTGTAATCAACCCACAATCCGCGCATCGTGTAATGGACGGCGGGATAAATTCGCATCGGGCGCTCGTAGGCATTTTCGCCGGTGATCTTTTCGTAAATGTGAAACAGATTTCCGTAGCGCTCGCGGATCGTCTCTTCGCCCACGCGCTGAATCGCATCGGCAAAATCCAGGTAGACGCCGCGACCGCTTTCGCCGACGCCGCGGCCTTCATCGCAAACTTCCTTTGCGCTTCGCGAAGCAATATCGCGCGGGGCGAGATTGCCGAAGCTCGGGTATTTTCGCTCCAGATAATAATCGCGCTCCGCTTCGGGAATCTGCATCGGCGGTCGCTTGTCCTCACGCTGTTTCGGCACCCAGACGCGGCCATCGTTCCGGAGCGATTCCGACATTAAAGTTAATTTCGATTGATGGGTTCCGCTGACCGGAATGCAGGTGGGATGAATCTGGGTGTAACAAGGGTTGGCGAAGAGCGCGCCTTTTTTGTAGGCGCGGTAGGTGGCGGTGACGTTGCAGCCCCGCGCGTTCGTCGAAAGATAAAAAACATTTCCGTAGCCGCCGGTGGCGAGAACCACCGCGTCGCCGGCGAACGCCTCGATTTTTCCGGTGACCAAACTTCGGGTGATGATTCCTTTGGCGTGGCCGTCGACTAGCACGAGATCAAGCATTTCTGTCTGCGGAAACATTTCCACCCGGCCCGCGGTGATCTGGCGGCAAAGAGCCTGATAAGCGCCCAGGAGAAGTTGCTGGCCGGTTTGCCCGCGCGCGTAAAACGTCCGCGAAACTTGCGCGCCGCCAAAGGAGCGATTCGCGAGCAGGCCGCCGTATTCGCGCGCGAAAGGCACACCCTGCTCGACGCATTGATCGATGATCAGGTTGCTGACTTCGGCGAGACGATAGACGTTTGCTTCCCGGGAACGAAAGTCGCCGCCCTTGATCGTGTCGTAAAACAAACGGAAAACGCTGTCGCCGTCGTTCTGATAATTTTTGGCCGCGTTAATTCCTCCTTGCGCGGCGATACTGTGGGCGCGGCGGGGACTGTCCTGGTAACAAAAACACTTAACGTTGTAGCCGAGCTCGCCCAGCGTGGCGGCAGCCGATCCGCCGGCCAGCCCACTTCCCACCACGATGATCTGGAATTTCCGGCGATTGTTCGGGCTGACTAATCGAGAATGATCTTTGTGATTGGTCCATTTCTCCGCGAGCGGCCCCGAGGGAATTCTGGGATCCAGACTGCCGATCATAATTGTTGCGCCGGCTTCACCAGATGCAGCAGCACGGCCACAGGAATGGATGTGTAACCGGCAAAAATCAGCCACGCGAAAATGCGGCCGGCGGCGGCAAGTCGGGGCGCTAATTTCTTATCGTTCAAGCCGAGCGATTGGAAAAAACTCGACGTCCCATGAGTCAAATGGAGCGTGAGAAGAAAAAGTCCGACGATATAGAAAGCCGAGATGTAAA
>DASXNS010000010.1:0-3584 GCA_036494865.1 Chthoniobacterales bacterium
ACGTTTTCGGAGCGAGCATCGGTGGCAGCTCGAGCGCTCTGGTTTTATGCCAGTAAACTTCTGTGGCCGGCGCGACTGACATTTATTTATCCGCGCTGGGCGATCAGCGCGATGGGCGCATGGCAGTGGTTATTCTCGTTAGGCGCAGTGGCCGGCGTGGCGGTTTTATGGGGCGGCCGAAAGCGAATCGGCCGCGGTCCCCTCGTCGCAGTCCTGTTTTTTGCCGGCACACTTTTTCCGGCGCTTGGTTTCGCGGACGTTTACCCATTCCGCTATTCCTTCGTCGCGGATCATTTCCAATATCTCGCTAGCGTTGGCCCGATCGCCCTCGCTGCAGCCGGCTTGGCGCGCTTGCCACGAGCTATTCCGGCAGTCCTTTTGCTGATCCTTGGAATACTCACCTGGCAACAAGTCGGTATTTACCGCAACCTCGAAACACTTTGGCGCGATACAGTGGCGAAGAATCCGGATTCGTGGATGGCGCAGAGCAGCCTGGGCGCCGTGTTGCTCGACCAAGGCGATTTTGAACAAGGCCTGGCGCATGCGCGTAAGGCGTTAGAGCTCGATCCTGAGAACGTCGAAACCGAAAACAATCTCGGCTACAGTTTGATGCAACTTGGGCGGATGGAGGAGGCGTTGCCCTATTTCCAAAAAGCGCTTTTGCTCGATCCCAACGGCGCTGCTGCGGTGCATTACAACCTCGGAAATTGGTATCTGCGGCGCGGGCGCCCGACCGAGGCGATTCCGTATTTCCAGAAGGCGCTGGAAATCGATCCTACTTACTTGCCCGCGCTCAACGATCTGGGGAACTCGCTGCTCCAAGTAGGGCGGACGGAGGAATCCTTCGCTGCGCTCCAGCGCGTCCTTTCGCTCGATCCCAGTTACACGTCGGCGCATTTCTACATGGCAAACGTTCTCTTGCAGATGGGACGGATCGAAGAGGCGGTTTCGGAATTGCGAGCGGTCCTGGCCGAAAAACCCCGTGATCCCGACGCTTTAAAAAATCTGGCCTGGGTCCTGGCAACGTCACCGCGATCTGATCTGCGCGATGGAGCCAAGGCTGTAGAGCTGGCCGAAACAGCGACCCGCTTGCTGAAAAAACCCGACCCGGTCGTGAGCGCAACTTTAGCCGCGGCCTACGCCGAAACTGGCCGATTCGGGGAAGCGATCACGACCGCCGAGAATGCCCTGGATCTGGCTAACCAAAGTGGAAACGCGCGCTTGGCTGCGCTGCTTGACCGGCAGATTTCCCTTTATCGCATGAACGAACCGTTTCGTGACAATCGGTGATCGCCCGTGAATCGAAATGGCCTAACGAGTGGCGACTTAGGCCGGCGCGCCGCTCAATTCGCCGGGAAGCGGCGGAGTAACATCGGGCGCAACCACGACCTGCTTCGGCGGTTTGTCAGCCATCGTCTGGCCGGACGCAGGCGGAGGCGGACCAGGCGGCGGATTGATCAGCCGTCCGTGCTCGACGATTTCTTTGATCTGAGGGCCATCGAGCGTCTCGTACTCGAGGAGCGCTCTCGCGATCACCTCGAGTTTGTCGCGATGAGCAGTGAGCGTTCGTTTCGCCGTTTGATAAGCGTCATCAAGCAGCTTGCGAACTTCTCCGTCGATTTGCTCTGCAGTCGCTTCGCTGTAATCGCGCGCGCGCGATATGTCGCGGCCGAGGAAAACGTAATCTTCGTGCTCACCGTATTCCACCATTCCCATTTTCTCGCTCATGCCCCACTCGCAAACCATCCGGCGCGCAATCGCAGTCGCCGTTTTGATGTCGCCGCGAGCGCCGTTAGTCACGTCGCCAAAAATAATTTCCTCCGCAACTCGCCCGCCCATCCCGACAGCCAGGCCGGCCAGCAGTTCATTCTTGCGGTTGGTATATTTGTCTTCCTCGGGCAGCCACATAGTGGAACCGAGCGACGGCCCCCGCGGAATGATGGTGACTTTGTGCAACGGCTCCGTGTGCTCGAGCAATTCGAGGAGCAACGCATGCCCGGCCTCGTGATATGCGGTGTTTGTTTTTTCTTTTTCGCTCAGGGCCATGCTGCGGCGTTCCTTGCCCCAGCGCACTTTGTCGCGCGCCTCTTCCAGCTCGCGGAGCGTAATTCCTTTTAATCCGCGCCGCGCCGCGAGCAGCGCCGCTTCGTTGATTACGTTCGCCAATTCCGCGCCGGAATAACCGGGCGTGCCGCGCGCCACCACTTGAAGATCCACGCCTTCCGCGAGTTTCACTTTCTTGGAATGCACCCGCAGAATTTCTTCGCGGCCTTTTACGTCCGGCAAATTCACCGTGATTTGGCGATCGAAACGGCCCGGGCGCAGCAGCGCGGGATCGAGCACATCGGGACGGTTCGTCGCCGCGATAATGATGACGCCTTCCTGCGTATCGAATCCATCCATCTCGACGAGCAGCGCATTCAGCGTTTGCTCGCGCTCATCGTGCCCGCCGCCGACGCCATGTCCGCGATGGCGGCCGACCGCGTCAATTTCATCGATGAAAATAATGCAGGGCGCGGATTTCTTGCCTTGCTCGAACATGTCGCGGACGCGTGAAGCGCCGACGCCGACAAACATTTCCACGAAATCCGATCCGCTGATGGAAAAGAAAGGGACATCCGCTTCGCCCGCGATGGCGCGCGCAAGCAGCGTCTTGCCGGTCCCAGGCGGGCCTACCAAAAGCACGCCTTTCGGAATCCGTCCGCCGAGTTTCTGGAATTTTTTCGGGTCGCGCAGAAACTCGACCAGCTCCTGCACTTCATCTTTGGCTTCCTCGACTCCGGCGACGTCCTTGAAGGTGATTTTGTTTTTGTCGCGAGCCAGCATGCGCGCTTTCGATTTGCCGAAGTTCAGCGCGCCTTTGCCGGCCATCCGAATTTGCTGCCGAAACAACAGATAAAGAATCACCAGGAAAACGGCGATCGGCAGGAAACCGACCAGCGTTTGCGCGACCAGCGTCGAATCGGTGCGGATCGCGGGCTGAATGCCAGCAGCGCTCAGTTTCTCCTGAAGATTAGTCGCATAATTCAACGCGACGGTGGTGCGAAAGGCGACCTGCTGTGCCTGGTTCGGCCCCGCGCCCTGTTTTATATAGGCGCCGCGCAGGGTCTGGGTAGGCCGGCCTTCCTCGTAAACGAGCTGGAGCGGATAATTTTTGTCGACGACGATCTGTTTGTTCTCGAGCAACTCGAGGAAACGATTGTAAGGCACATCCTCGATGTTGGAGTAAGCGCTGCCGCGAAAGAGAACCGCCAGCCCGATGAGAGCAAAAGCGATCGCGATTAGGACGACGCCGCGCCAGTTAAAATTCGGCTCGTTTGCGCGCGGTTTGTTCTCTTTTTGGGAGTTGCGATCAGGTTGAGACATAAGGGTAACGGCTCCTGGTGGGAGAGCACGAAAAGGCTAACATGAAGCGTTTCTCAATGCAAAGAGCAGGAGCCGGGCCGGGGAAGCGGAACGGCGCAAATCGAGCGAGGAAAGGAGGATGGGAACTGGCATCGCGATTGCGTTGCTGAGGGCGTGCGGTAATTTGATCCGCAAGTTCCCTGAAAAATGACCGCTCTCAATCTCGTTGCAGATAAAAT
>DASXNS010000011.1:0-7252 GCA_036494865.1 Chthoniobacterales bacterium
CAAGCAGAGCCTTGGGGGTGACCGTAGATAAAATCCAGGCGAGTTCCGCAACCTGCGGCACATCGCTTTGCCGGAACAGTGCGACCCGATCGGGATCGAGACCGCAAGCGAGGAAGTCTAGTGCCACCCTCCGAGTGTTTGCTCTTAGCGCTTCCGGATTATCGATCGTCGTAAGGGCATGATAATCGGCCACGAAATAAAAAGCTTCGCCCTCATCTTGCAGCGCAATCGCCTGCCGCATCATCCCGAAATAATTTCCGATGTGCAGAATGCCGGTGGGCTGGATGCCGGAAAGGATGCGAGGCATTCTCGAAGTTTTTTCTGTTTGTATTTCGCTCGGCTGATTAACTCGCGCGCAACTTAGAATTCAAAATCGAAAACTCAAAACTTTACCGCGCCGCTTGTTTCTGCTCGCCAACTTTCGCCGCAGCCGTTAGATAACACGCCGCATGGCCGAGAGAAAATCGCACCCGGTTTCCGTCGTCACAGGTGGCGCCGGATTTCTCGGCTCGCATTTGACCGACCGCCTTCTCGCGGAAGGACACCGCGTGATCGCGATCGATAATCTGATCACGGGGAATCTCGCCAACATCAAACATCTGGCGGGCGACGAGAATTACGTTTTCATCAAGCACAACGTCTCGAATTTCATTTTCCTGCCCGAAGACAAAATCGATTACGTTTTTCATTTCGCTTCGCCGGCGAGCCCGATCGATTACCTGGAATTGCCGATTCCGACACTGAAAGTCGGCGCGCTCGGGACGCACAATACCCTCGGTCTCGCCAAGGCGAAGAAGGCGATCTTCCTGCTCGCCTCCACCTCGGAATGTTACGGCGATCCGCTCGTTCACCCGCAGAAGGAAGATTACTGGGGCAACGTGAATCCAATCGGACCGCGCGGCGTTTACGATGAGGCAAAACGTTTCGCGGAAGCGATGACGATGGCCTACCACCGCTATCACGACATCGACACAAAAATCGTCCGCATCTTCAACACTTACGGACCGCGGATGCGATTGCGCGATGGGCGCGTGGTGCCGGCTTTCATCGGGCAGGCGCTCAGCGGAAAGCCACTGACGATTTTCGGCGACGGCTCGCAGACCCGTTCGTTTTGTTACGTTTCGGATTTGATCGACGGAATTTTTAAGCTGGCCATGAGCGATTTTCACGAGCCGGTCAACATCGGAAATCCGCGCGAAATGACGATCAAACAGTTCGCCGAGGAAATTATCCGAATCACCGGCACGAAATCGAAGATCGAGCACAAGCCCTTACCGGTGGACGACCCGAAGGTGCGTCAGCCCGACATCGGGCGCGCGCGCAAAGTTCTCGGCTGGGAACCGAAGGTCGATTTCGATGAAGGGATCAGGCGCACGATTGAATATTTTCGCGGTTGTCTGGAGAGCGGTGAATTGGGAGAACGCTGATCGACATGAAGAAAGTCGCAGGCACGAAATTTTTATTTTCCATTTTGCTGGCAATGCCGCTAGCGGTTTCGGCGCAAACCCGCGCGACGGAATTTCAGTTGACCAAGATCACGAAGAATTTGGTATCGACGCCGCAGTTTTCCTACACCGGCGCGCAGCAATACACCACCAACCAGCGGGAGCGCTGGCTGGAAGTGGAAGTCGAGTTCGCCGCCACGCCGCAATTTACCGATGAGCTGACTTTCAAATATTTCATTCTGTTCAATGGCAAGCTGCTCACCGGTGAAGTCACCCACACGAATATCCCGGCGGGCCGGGAGAACCGCTCGGTCATGTATGTCGCGCCGCACACTCTCGCGCGTTTCATGGGCAATCGCGCGATGACGCCCAATGCGATCCAGAACATCGCGGTCCAAATCGTGCAGCAAGGCGCGATCAAGGACGAGCTCAGCTTGATGCGCACTCAGGCGCAATGGTACGCGGCGATGCCGCAGGTCGCCGGTTTCGTGTTGAACAAAAACGAAACGCCGTTCGCGCCCCTTTATTGGGATCGTTACGAGCAGATCAAGGCGCCGAGCCGTTGACCGCCAGTCATGGCCGCTGCGACGCGCATCGTTAGTCTCAATCTTGGCTCGCAAACCGTCGGGCTGGCGGAATTTCATGCGCAAACAAATGGCGGCCTCGTCTTGAATGGATATCGTTTGCGCGAAATCCTGGACGATCCCGCGCACGGAAACGCGCGCAATGCGCAGATCGGCAGCGCGCTGCGCGAGATGATGGAGGAGCTGCAGATCAGGGGCGGACCGGTCAATTACGCCACTGCGGCGCAATCGGTTTTCGCGCGCTTCGTGAAGCTGCCCGCGGTCGAGGAAGAAAAAATCGAGCGGATCATTTCCTTCGAAGCACAGCAGAACGTGCCGTTCCCGATCGATGAGGTGGTCTGGGATTATCAACTGGTCGGCGGGGGCGCGGACGAACAGATCCAAGTCGTGCTCGTTGCGATCAAAGCGGATTTGCTCGAAGCGATCAATGCCGTCGTCGAAAGCACCGGACTGCGCACCTCGATTGTTTGTGTCGCGACGATGGCGCTCTACAACGCGTTTCGTTACAGTTACAGCGATCTCGGCGGATGTTCGCTCTTGATCGATATCGGCGCGCGGACGACAAACCTTCTTTTCATCGAGCCGGGAAAAATTTTCTCCCGCAGTGTCGCGATTGGCGGCGCGTCCATTTCCTCCGCGATCGCGAAGGAATTCAACGAGCCGATCGTGGCCGCGGAGTTCCGGAAAAAGCGGGATGGTTTCGTCAGTCTAGGTGGGGCGTATGCGGAACCTTCCGATCCAGAAGTGGCGCGCGTTTCAAAAATTGTTCGCAGCACGATGACCCGCCTGCACGCCGAGATCATGCGCTCGATCAGCCACTATCGCGCGCAGCAGCAGGGCGCGGCGCCCGAGCGCGTTTTCTTGTGCGGCGGCAGCGCGAGCACCGCTTACATGCGTGAATTTTTCCAGGAGAAATTGCAATTGCCGGTAGAATTTTTTAATCCGCTCCGCAATGTCGCTGTCACTTCCGCGGTGGAAGTCGCCGAGGTGGCGACATCCGCGCATCTCTTGGGCGAACTGATCGGACTCGCTCTGCGAAGCGCCACGACCTGCCCGATGGAATTGAATCTGCGGCCGGAGAGCGTGGTGCGGCGGCAACAACTCGAACGGCGCCGGCCGTTTTTTGTTTTGGCGGCGGCCTGTTTCGTCCTCGGTCTGCTGGCGTGGGGCGCGTATTATATGCGCGCGGCGCAAATGAAGCAGCAAGTCACCGACCGGCTGGAAGAGAAAGTGGACGCGATGCGACGGATCGATTCGCAAATGAGTGAAGTGCGCAAACAAACCGCGGCGCTCGACAGCATTTCCACACCGCTGGTGGCCGCGATCAACGACCGCAGTTTTTGGCTCGAGATCGTGGAAGAATTGAATGCGCGCCTGCCGAAGGAGGATATTTGGATCACCGAACTCGTCGCAACTTCCGGCGGCAAACCGCTCGCTGAGCCGGATGCGCGGACGGCTCGCACTGAAATTACCGCGCCGCCCGTTTCCGCGCCGTCTCGACCTGGCGCGACGCCGGCCGAGCCCGCGATCGATGGCGTGCTCGTGCGCGGACTTTATCTATCTAATCAGAAGCAGCAGGAAGTGGTAGTGGATTATTTTCGCAACCTGGTCGGTTCCTCCTATTTCAAAATCGATCCAAACAATCAGGCGAAAGTCATCAAGCCGACGACGCCAAATAATACCGAGTGGGCTTTCCCTTACGAGTTGCATCTCGATCTTCGCCAGCCGGTCGCACTTCCATGAATTGGTTTCGCGAAAATAGTTTTCTCGGCACGTTTCTGGTCGTGCTTGGTCTCTGCACGCTGGGATCGATTTGGTTTTTGTTCGATGCGAAAAGCGATTGGGACGAAGCCTCGGCGCGCCTGGACCAGACTGCGGCCGATTTGAATCGGCTCGAGCGGCTCGCGCCTTATCCGACCGACGCGAATCTCCGCAAGATGAAAACGCACGCCGAAGATTACGCAAACGCGCTCGCAAAATTAAAAGATGAATTGAAGCTGCGCGTCCTGCCGGTCACGCCGATGGCGCCGAATGAATTTCAATCGCGCCTCCGCGTGGCGATGAACGGGATCGCCGAAAAAGCGCGCGCAAATAAAGTGAAGCTGCCGGACCATTTCTACCTTGGCTTCGATGAATTCGCTTCAGCCCTGCCTGACACCGCGGCAGCGCCTTTGCTCGGTCAGGAACTGGCGCAGATCGAATGGCTCTTGAATAATTTGCTCGACGCTCGCGTGCAGACGTTGATTTCTTTTCGCCGCGCTCCGTTGCGCGAGGAACATGGCGGCGCTTCGCCGACTCCTGCGCCGGCGATTGGGCGATCTCCGGGAGCGAAAAATGTCACTGGGCCGCAGCTTTTCGAACGCAATGTCGTGGAAGCGTCGTTCCTTTCAACGCCCGGAGGCGCGCGCCGTGTTCTCAATCAAATCGGCGGAGCGAACCAGCAATTCTGCATCATCCGGCTTCTGCATGTTCGGAACGAAAAGCAGAAAGGCCCACCGCGGGAAGCCACCGCTGAAAGTGCGGGCGGCCCCACCGCCACTCCGTCAGCTTCTCCGGGCGCAAAGCCCGCGGCGGGTCAGGCGTTAAATTTCATCGTCGGCAATGAGCGGATCGAAACGTCCATGAAGATCGAAATGTTGAGATTTGAATTTTGAGGATGACCTGGATCCGGACCCATTATGATCGAGTGGCGGTGCTGGCCGCTGCGCTCTTTCTTTTTTGTTCTTCGCTCTTGGTCATTCGCAAGGTTTCCGAATTCGGTGAAAGCTTTGCCAGCTTGCAATCCGCGTTCGCGCCCAGGCCGGCTTCGCCTCCGCCTAAAGCGGTCGAGATGGAACAGGCAGCGGAAAAACTGCGCCAGCCAGCGCAGTGGGTTTTTACCGGGCGATCCGGCCTTTTTGTTCCCGAAAAACATTTCATCGGCGCGGACGGCTCGCCCACCACGCTCCAGACCACCGAGGTCCATCCGCCTGTGCCTAACGAGTGGTTGGAGGAATTCGGTTTGCCGATTGCGGACGCCGATGTGCTCACTCAAGACCCGGACGGCGACGGTTTCACCAACCTGGAGGAATGGCAAAATCACACCAATCCGACGGAAAAAGATTCGCATCCGCCATATGTCGCAAAGTTAAAAATGAAATCGTTCGCTCAGGAACCGTTCCGGCTCGTCTTCGCTTCCTGGGTCGACGACACTTTCGCGATCAACACCAGCGATCTGAAAGAGCCCACTCAGTTTCTGAAAATCGGCGACCTGATTCGCGGCACGAAGTTCAAGCTGCTGAAGTTCACTGAGAAATATGAGGTCAACAAATACGGCACGAACATCGACGTCTCCGAATTGACGCTGGAGAACCAGGAAAACCACGAGCCGCTCAGTCTGGTAAAGGAAAAAATCATGATCTCGCCGGAGTCGGTCGCGAATTTTGTTTACTCCTGGGGCGAACGGCGGGAGTTCGCGGTGAAAAAAGACCAGGAATTTTCATTGAAACCCGAAGAGCAGGTCAAATATAAGTTGGTGGACGTTCAGCCGGCCAAGGCGGTCATCGTGAACACACAAAGGCCTAACGAACCGATCGAAATTGATCTTCTTTCTCCTTAACCTGCGCTCTCTTTTTTCTCATGACTAAACTTTCACCCGGTCGCTTCATGCTCGTTCTGAGCGCACTCGCTCTTTTCCAAACAGCCGTCTGCGAAAAAGTTTCAGCAGAGGATGGGACGGTGGTGGCGGACCGCGAAGCGCGGCGGCGGGAAGCGGCCCTCCCGCAAGGGGACGCGGCGCTGGGGCGCGGGAAGGCGGCGATGAGCGAAAAGAATTTCACTCTGGCGCACGAGGAATTTCGGAAGGCGGTGGCTTATCTGCCCGATGCGGTCGTGAGCGGGAAGGCGCATGATGAAGCGGTCAACGGATTTTGCGTGAGTGGAATGAAGCTGGCGGAGCAGCGAATTGCGGAGGGAAAATATGCGGAAGCGGAAGGGATTTGCCGCGAACTGCTGGCCGATCGCTACGATCCTAATTGCCGGCCGGCCGCTGAGATGCTGGCCCATTTGCAGCAGCCCGGTTATTTCAATCGGACGATGGGGCCGAAATTTCTCTCAAAGGTGGAGGAGGTAAAAAAACTGCTGACTGACGCGGACGGTTACTACAACAGCGGTCGCTACGACCTGGCGTTCAAGAAGTATGAACAGATTCTCAATCTCGATCCGTACAACGTTGCGGCCCGGCGCGGCGAAGAAAAAATTAACCTGACAAAAACGCATTACGGCGAGGAAGCATACAATGAGACGCGATCGCGCCAGCTTTGGCAGGTGCAGAAGGGCTGGGAAGAACCGGTGAAAAAATATGGCGAAACCGTCGGCTCGATCACCGATGCATTCACCAAGGACGCCACCGGCACCGCGCGAATCACGAACAAACTGAACACGATCATTATTCCGCGGATTGAATTTCGCGACGCAAGCATTCGGGAAGCGATCGAGTTCCTGCGCCAGCAAGCAGTGGCGAATGATCCCGCGGCCGATGGCCGCAAAGGCGTGGACATTGTCTTGCGGCTGACCACGCTGGGCCGCCCCGCCGAGCCCATTCCGGCAGCCAGCGCGCCTACTGCGATTTCTTCCCCTGCGCCTGCTGGGGAAGCATCGCCCGAACCCTCCGCAATTCCGCCGCCGCCGATTCCCGCCCCGGCGGTAGCGCCGCCTCCCGTCTCACCGGCGGACGCGCGGATCACGATTACGCTTAATCAGATTCCGCTGTCGGAAGCGTTGCGATACATCTCCAGCCAAGCCGGTTTGAAAGTGAAGATCGAACCGTACGCGGTCTCGATCATACCGATCAGTGAGCAGAGCAATGATCTGCTCACAAAAGAATATCGGGTGCCGCCGGGATTTATCAGCGGATCGCTCACCTCCGGCGGATCCGCCTTGAGCCAGGCTCCGGTCGCGAGCGGTAAGGGCGTGACCGGCGGTGCCGGCACGGCGAAGGACACGCAGGAATCAACCGGCGGTCATCAACTCGTTAATCGCGAAGGTGCGAAAGAATTTCTCGAGAATCAAGGCGTGCCCTTCACGGTAACCGGCTCGAGTGCAAATTTCCTTCCGCAGAGCAGCCGGCTGATCGTGCGGAACACGGCGGACAATCTGGAACTGGTTGATGCGATCGTGGAGCAGGCGAATGTTTCCGGTCCGAAACAGGTCGAGATCGAGTCGAAGTTCATCGAGATCAACCAA
>DASXNS010000012.1:0-2082 GCA_036494865.1 Chthoniobacterales bacterium
AGCTCTTCGATTTCCTGCATCGCCTTGTCTGCGTCAGGCCCTTCGCAGCGAATCTTCAGCTTCGACCCCTGCCCGGCCGCCAGCATCATCAGGCCCATGATGCTCTTGCCGTTGATCTGCTCGCCTTCCTTTTCCACCCAAACTTCCGAGCGATAACGGCTGGCAATGCGGACGAACATCGCAGCCGGTCGCGCATGCAATCCGAGACGATTGATAATCGTAATTTCCTTTTCGATTTTCTGTCCGGTGCTGTTCGATTTCCGATTCAAAAGGCCCATTACGTTTCTTTCGTCTCCATTAAATTGAGCAGTTTGTCGTTGAATTCCACCGCGCTGTTTCGCCCGAGAGCTTTCAGCTTTTGATCCATCGCCGCAACTTCGATCAAGCGCGCGATATCGCGGCCCGGCCGGACCGGAATCGTGATGTGCGGCACCTGCAATTTCAGGACTTCATAAAATTCCTGGTCGAGTCCGATCCGATCCACCTCTTCCAGCTCCTGCCAATCCTGCAGTGTCACGACCAGATCGAGCCGCTTCTCGATTCGAATGCTGCCGATCCCGAAAATCGAAGCGACGTTGATAATTCCGATCCCGCGCACTTCCATGTGATAGCGGGTCAGCTCCGGCGCAGTCGCCACCAGCTCGCGGCCTTCCAGGGATTTGATTCGGGTAACGTCATCCGCCACCAGGCTGTAACCGCGCTCGATTAACCCCAGCACGCACTCGCTTTTTCCGATGCCGCTTTGGCCGCGAATCAAAACGCCGACGCCGAGAATATCGACCATGCTGCCGAACTCGGTCACGGTCGGGGAAAAATCGACTTCCATCGCGATCGTGGCCGCGTTGATAAATCGCATCGTCACCATCGGCGTGCGAAAAACGGCCACCTGTTGTTCTTCCGCCACCGCCAGCAAATCCGGGTCGAGGTGCGCGCCGCGCGAAGTGACAAGGCACGGAATTTTTTGCGCGCATAATCCGCGGAAACGCTGGATCCTTTTTTTTGCCGGCAAACTTTTCAGGTACGATTGCTCCGCCGCGCCGAGAACCTGCACTCGTTTCTCAGCGAAATAATTGTAGAAGCCGGAAAGGGCGAGGCCGGGCCGATTGATGGTCGGCTCGCGGATTTTGCGATGAAACCCGACTCGTTTTCCCTCGAGCCGCAACTGCAACTTCTCCGCGTGGGCGCGATAAAAACTATCAACCGTGACGACAGGAATATTTTTTCGCTGATCGCTGTCCGAGGTGATCGCGTGCGCTGTGGCTCGTTCGGTCATTGGCGTAGCTCATGTCTATCGCGAGACGGGACGGATTTCCACTGTGGATGCGCGTTGTGCTCGGGAAGAACTGGATTCTCGTCTGGTTCTTGTTTTCTTCGATCCAGGCGTCGCACAAAAGCCGGCAAGAAATCAATTCGCCGTCGGCTCGATCAAGCCGAAATCGCCGCTCTTCCGCCGGTAGAGAACGTTGACCCGCGAGCTGCGGGCGTTCAGAAAAACAAGAAATTGCCGGTGCGACATTTCCAGTTGCAGCACCGCTTCATCCACAAACATCGGCTTGATCGGCAGCCGCTCGATCCGCACTACCGCATGCTCGTGATGTTCGTCCTCCTCCGTCGGCTCGGGATGAAGCACCTGCTCGTCGAGATGCTGGACGATGTCTTTTCGCGGCCGGTGTTTGCGCATCAGCCGCGTTTTATATTTGCGCATCTGGCGCGCGACTTTGTCCGTAACCGCGTCGATCGCCGCATACATGTCGTTAGTTTCTTCGCACGCTTCGATCGTGATGTGGTTCGAGCAAACGAGCACCACTTCGGCCGAGTGCCGGTATTTCTCCACTTCCAGAATCACGTGGGCTTCGATGATTTTCGGATAATCGAGATGGAGGCTTTCGATTTTGCGCGTGACGTGATCGTTGATCGCATCGGTGATCGGGAGATGACGCCCGGTGACTTTGACGTGCGGATGAGCGTTGTTCGATATCACTTCTGTTCCTTTCGCTTACATTTGAAAACGCTCGCCCAGATAAAGCTGGCGGCTGATAGGATCGTTGATCAGGAAATCTTTTGTGCCTTCGCTTTCGACAC
>DASXNS010000013.1:0-3156 GCA_036494865.1 Chthoniobacterales bacterium
AAAATGTCGTCGCTGGTGATGACGTCGACTGCGCTCGGTGCCTGAGAAAGCAGCTCCGGCCGGCGCGAGGCGGAAGTGATTTCCACATCGACGAGATCTTCGAGCCGGAGTTTTTTCAACTCGGAAGGCGAATGATAAGCAAAATCGGGCGGCGGTTCCGCCGGCGCCTCCGGTTCACTCGGAGCGCGAACAGCTTCCTGGGCCGAGAGGCTTGCGATGGAAGCGAGAATCGAAAGAGCGAAAACAAATCTCTTCATCGTGAAAAAGCAGAATGGTCGGCGCAAAGAAGACGGAATGGAAGAGAGCAAGGGGATGGACCAAACCATTTGGCTATTTGCGTCGAGGTTGTCGTCTGCCATACGCCAGGTCAATGGCTGTCTTTCCCGCGGCATCAGTTCCGCGAAGCTGGAATCACGCCATGCGCGATCGGAAAACCGCGCTGCCGTTCGCCCCTGCCGGCAGCTGAAAAAGGCGAGAACGCGGGGAAACAAATCGGGGCTGGAAAAAGATGCAGCCGGGCAGAAATATGTTACAATAAAAAGCTTGCCGCTGGGTGTTTTTCCACTGCATCTTGTGTAGCTGCCGAGCAGCTCCCGCTATTACTTGTTGTTACCCGTTGTGCACAGGTTATTAGCTGCGCTGTTCACTATTATTCTCATTAATTCTCAACCTTCCTTGCTTCCATCGCCATGATCCAACTCAAAACCGGTCTCCAACCGTCAGCCCTGAATCAGATGCAGAAATCTTCTTTTCGCCCGAAAAATCGCCCAGACAAAAAGAAGAATAAAGGGTTGCGCTTTGATCGGGTTTTTAGCGACGCGAAAATCGCGCCGTTCGATCAGATCGATTGGGAGCGGCGCACGGCTGAGATCACCGACGACAGCGGCAAAGTGATTTTCAAGCAGGAGAACATCGAAGTGCCGAAGAGCTGGAGCGCGCTCGCCACCAAGATCGCGGTTTCAAAATATTTCTACGGCGACATCGCAAATGGGACAGACCCGCATCAGGGCGGTCGCGAAACTTCGGTGCGGCAGCTTGTGCATCGCGTGACGCGGACCATCGCCGACTGGGGAATAGCGGACGGATATTTTGCCAATGCGGAGCAAGCGGAAACTTTCTACGATGAGCTGACCTGGCTTTGCGTGAATCAGCATGGAGCGTTCAATTCGCCGGTCTGGTTCAATGTCGGTTTGCATCATCAATACGGGGTCGGCCGCGGCGCCGGGCTCGGAAATTATTTTTATAATCGCGAGACGGGCCAGGCGGAGCGGGCCGCGACTCAATACGAGTATCCGCAAGGCAGCGCCTGTTTCATCCAGAGCGTGGACGACACGATGGAAGACATCATGCGTCTGGCGATGAGCGAGGCGATGCTTTTCAAATATGGCAGCGGAACCGGGAGCGATCTTTCTTCGCTGCGAAGCACCCGGGAGAAATTGAGCGGCGGCGGAAAACCGAGCGGGCCGCTTTCGTTCCTGAAAGTTTACGATCAAGTGGCGAACGTGGTGAAAAGCGGCGGCAAGACTCGGCGCGCGGCGAAGATGAACACGCTGAAGGATTGGCATCCGGACATCGAGGAATTCATCGACGCGAAACAGAAAGAAGAGAAAAAGGCCTGGGCGCTGATCGAGCAGGGTTACGACGGCAGTTACAATGGCGATGCCTACGGCTCGGTCATGTATCAAAATGAAAATCTGAGCGTGCGGGTGAGCGACGAATTCATGGACGCGGCGGTGGAAGATCGCGAGTGGTGGACGCGCAGCGTGCGTAACGGCAAGCCGTGCGAACGGAAAGAGGCCCGGGCGTTGCTGCGAAAAATCGCGGAGGGCACATTCATCTGCGGCGATCCCGGGATGCAATTCGATTCCACCATTCACAAATGGCACACCTGCAAAGGAACCGACCGGCAAAATTCCACCAATCCCTGCTCGGAATATCTTTTCCTCGATAACACGGCCTGCAATCTGGCTTCGCTGAACTTGATGAAGTTCAAAGGCACGGACGGCGTGTTCGACGTCGAGCGCTTCAAAGCGGCCGCGCGCGTCTTCATCACCGCGCAGGAAATTCTGGTCGATAACGCGAGCTACCCGATCAAGGAAATCGCGGAGAACTCGCACATTTTCCGCACCCTCGGACTTGGCTACGCCAATCTCGGATCGTTGATCATGAGCTACGGCTACGGTTACGACAGCGTGGAGGGCCGCGCGATTTGCGGCGCGATCACTTCGATTATGACCGGTGAAGCGTACGAACAGAGCGCAAAAATCTCGCGAGTGATGGGACCTTTTCCGGGCTATCGCGACGCGCGTTGCAGCGGCGTGGCCAGGCCGGTCGCGAAAAATAATATCGCCTCGATGCATGAAGTGATTGAGCTCCATCGTTCGGCGGTGAGCGAAATCGCGGCCAACGAAGAATTCGCCTACTTGAAAGAGGAAGCAGCCAAAGTTTGGGACAGCGCCGCGGAACTCGGCAAACGCCACGGCTATCGCAACGCGCAGGTCACGGTTCTCGCGCCCACCGGCACGATCAGTTTCCTAATGGATTGTGACACGACCGGCATCGAGCCTGACATCGCGCTGGTGAAATACAAACTGCTCGCGGGTGGCGGCATGTTAAAAATCGTCAACCAAACGGTGACACCGGCACTGGAAAAACTCGGCTACAATTCCGAAGAGATCGAGCGGATCATCGCGCACATCGACGCCTTCGACACGATCGAAGACGTGACCGATTCTGACGGCTCGAGGATTACCTCTGGATTAAAGCCGGAGCATCTCTCGATTTTCGACTGTGCATTCAAGGCTTACAAAGGCGAGCGCAGCCTCGGGTACATGGCGCATCTGAGGATGATGGCCGCGGCCCAGCCATTTTTGAGCGGCGCGATTTCAAAAACGGTCAACATGCCGGAGACCGCGACCGTGGATGAAATCATGAACACCTACGTCGAGGGCTGGCGGCTTGGTTTAAAAGCAATCGCGATTTATCGGGACGGCTCGAAGCGTTCCGCGCCGCTGAATACGCGGAAAACAAAAGACATGGGCGGGACGGACCACGAAAGCGTGGCCGCGCTCGATCGCGATGAGTTGGAAAGCCGCATCGTCGAGCTCGATCAGGAAGTGGACATGCTACGCCGCCGGCTCGATCAACCGACCCGAC
>DASXNS010000014.1:0-2690 GCA_036494865.1 Chthoniobacterales bacterium
GTGCCAATCGCCCCACTCGAAAGAAACGCCCCGCCTCAGACTCCGCGAAACCAACGACGCCCGGCGAATATCTCCGGACCTTGATTGCCGCGGCTCGCAGGACGCTGGAAAAACTGCGGAAGGAAATCAAGGCGGCGGCGCCGGAGGCGGAAGAGTGCATGAGCTATGGAATTCCGGGGTTTCGGTTGAATGGGAAGTTGCTGGTCAGTTACGGCGCGGGGGTGAAGCATTGCGCGTTTTATCCGGGATCAATCGTGCAGGAGTTCAAGAAGGAGCTGAAGGATTATGACACGAGCGGCAGGGGGACGATTCGGTTTTCAGCGGACAAACCTTTACCCAGTGCCTTAGTGCGCAAGATTGTGAAGGCGCGGATCGCACAGCAGACCAAAGGGAAGTGAAAAGATCGTTTGGTGCGCACCGATTGCGGACAAGGTTAAATTAGAAAGCCGATGAAGAAGATCGTGGTCGCGCTCGCGGTGTTGCTGGTGGTTTGCATCGCGGGAATGCTGATGATGGCGATCGATCAAGTCGCGGCCTTCGCGGCGCGATTTCATCCGGCGGCGGGGCAGATCGCGTTTTGGGCAATGATGGCGATCGTTGCGGGCGCGGCGTTGTTCGCGGTGTTTGAATATTACCGGTTACCGGTGGCACTCGTCCCGCCGGTCGGAAGCTCGGAGAGCGAACGGGAGCGTTATCTCGCCTCGTTAGGCAAGCGCCTGAGAGCGAACCCGAAATTCAAGGAGCAACGGCTGAAATCGATCGAAGAAATTCACGCGGCTCTCGATTCGCTTCAGGCAGAGGCCGACAACATCATTCGGCGCACGGCGGCAACGGTATTTGTGAGCACGGCGGCGATGCAGAACGGCCGGCTCGATGGGCTGGCGGTGTTGCTGACGCAAACCCGGATGATCTGGCAGATCGCGCGCCTTTATGTGCAACGACCGTCGGCCCGCGACATGATTTACCTTTACGGCAACGTTGCGGGCACGGCGCTCTTCGCGAGCGGGCTGGAGAACATCGATTTGTCGGACATTTTCGCGCCGGTCACAGCCTCGATGGCGCCCGCGGTATTCGGCGCGATTCCCGGCGCGGCCGGCGTGTCGCATTTCGTGGTGCGTTGTGTTTCGCACGGAGCCGCAAACGCGTTTCTGACATTGCGCGTCGGCGAAGTGGCGCGGCGTTATTGCGAAGCGATGGCGCCAACGTCGCGGCAGGATATCCGGCTCGGCGCAACCGCGGCTGCGGTCTCGCATCTGCGCAGAATCGTGACCGAGAACGTCTCGAAAATTTTTACGACGATCGGCGGCAGCGTGGCGAAGCGGAGCGCGGATGCGATCCGCGGGAGCTTCAAATGGCCGTGGGGCAACACGGACGAGGAAGCGGCGGCTGTGGCGGGATCGGAATCGCGGCTGTGAGATGCTGCCGCAATCTATTTCGGCGATCGAGAGTCGGCGTGGGTTTTCACTTCGTGGCGTTGTTTCTCCACAACGCGCCGCAGCTCGCGCTCCATGGTTTTGAAGGCGTCGTGGATCACTTTCGCGAGCGGCGCGTAGGCGCCATTATCCATTCCTTTTTCATCGGCGACTAATTCGTGGCCGGGCGGGACGGTGACGTCGATCCGGACTCGGAACGGATTTCCCTTTTGATGGGCGTGGTTCGGCTGCTCGATCGCAACGTCGCAGCGGTTGATGTGGTCGCAGAATTTTTCGAGGCGCGCCGCTTTCTCCATGACGAATTGATCGATATCGTCGGATTTCGTGACGCCGCGGTAGGTGATGTTAACAGGTAGTTGCATAAAATTTCGCGGCGTGTTTTCGCCGAACGGGATCGGGACTGGGTGCCAGTTTGCTCAATCTTATATCGGTCGTAACGACCGGAAATGGCCGGGCAATTTCGCCGGCTCGATTTTCACGAGATCCGATTTCACGTGCTCGACAATGCGGTCGCGAATCTCGTTCGGCAATTGCTCGACCACGGCGGTATGGATCGACGCCGGCGCCGCGAACGACCAGCCGATTCCACATTCACGCTGCACTACCTCGACGATGCTGTCGGCCAACTGCTTCACTATTCGCCGGTCGTTTTCGTTGTCGATGCCGGTTCGCTCGGCGATTGAATTCATCTGGCCGGGCGCGGCACCGCTGGGGAAAGCGCCGGCCTGGTCGGTGAGCTTGTCCTGATAACGGCCGTGGGCGTCCGTGGTGTCGAAGGCTTGGACGAGTTGCAGGCTCGGGCCGCGCGTAGGCGTGTCGTTTACTTTGTAGGCTTTGAGGGTGCCGCGATCGGTCACGATGATCAGAGATGTCGGTGTCATGTTGCTAGGAATTGTTCGCAGGAGCGCGCTCTCCTGGTTCGCTTTAACGATCCGCCCATCGGCGCGGATGACAAGGAGCAGGTTCGCGCGTAGTGATGTTTTCATGAGCAAGCGCACGAAACGGAATGACGCCACGCGCCTGATCGTCGCGGCAAGCGAGAACGATCCGGACATGCTGTACGCGACGCGGTTCTTCGCGCCGGACCCGTTCATTTTTCTCGAGGAAAACGGGAAGCGGACGCTGGTGCTGAGCGATCTGGAGATCGATCGGGCGCGCAAGCAGGCGCAGGCGGATGAGTTTGTGCCTTACAGCGCGCTCGAGCGCGAAGTGCAGGGGAAACAAAGGAAAGCGCCGGCCTACGAAAAAGGGTTGTGG
>DASXNS010000015.1:0-7282 GCA_036494865.1 Chthoniobacterales bacterium
CAAAAAAAATGTGCCGGCGAGTGCGGCGTTCCCGAACAATCCTGCTCCGCCCCCGGAACTCACCAGCACCGAATCGATCGCGGCCGGCGGCACCTGGCTCCAGAGAACGTAGCCGGCGAAAGGATCGTTCAACGGAATTCCATCGAGCAAAACGAGCGTGCGTCCGGCGCCGCTCGGACCAAAATTCCGGAGCGTCACACCTTGCGTCGTTGGATTGGCGGTGCGGCTGCTGCTTCGCCGAAACAAACTGAATCCCGGAACTTCTGCCCGCAAAATATCATCCAGCCAAAACTGCGGCGCGCGCCGAAGTTCCTCTGCATCGAGCGTCTCCACGCTGAACGGCGCGCCGGACTCTGCATCCGGTAGACGATCCGCTTGGATCACGATCGGTTCGAGAGTTTGGTCCGCGCCCTGCGTAGTCAGCAAAAGGCGTGCGGCGAACGCTAACCCGCAAATCCATCTGGCCTTTGCGCTGCTCAATCCTCGCCCGGATTTCTGCATGCTAAGATGAATCGTCTCCGAGCAGAAAAAGTTTCGCGATTATACCGCGACTGGCTCGGTCTCGACGCTTCGCGCCGTGACAGTTTTGCTGCTGCGATATCGCCAGCAGGCGAATCCGACAAACAACAAGTCCGCCAGGACAAAGCTGACGACATAAGTCTCGCCGCCGATCCCGAAGCCGTAGCTGTGCAATCCTTTTCCCAGGACGAAATTAACGCCGTACCACGCCATCAAGACCGCGAGAAAACAAACCACACTCGCGACCACCAAACCAAATTGCGTCCACCAGCCGGCGAGCCGTCCGTGCAGAGTGAGGATGTAACAAAGGAGCGCAATCAGCGCCCATGTTTCCTTCGGATCCCATCCCCAGAAACGTCCCCAGGAATAATTCGCCCAGACGCCGCCGAGAATTGTCCCCGCCGCCAGGAGAATGACGCCCAGTTGCAGAACGCGATAAAGCCAGAAATGCATCGGCGCATCCGCGCGCGCGGCGACCGGATTGCGCGCATAACGCCAGAGCAAAATGTGCCCGAAACCCATCGCGAGCGCGAACGCGGCGTAGCTCAGCGTGATCGTGAGTACATGAATAGTGAGCCAAAAATTATCGCGCAAAACCGGCACGAGCGGATCGATGCTCGATGGCATCGCGATCGGCATTTGATGGACGAGGAGCAACGCCACGAAGGAGACCGGCAAAGCCGCGAGGAGATAAACCGGCGTCCGATAACGGGCGAAAAAGATCATTCCGAAAAACGAAACCGCAAACGAAACCCAGATGATCGACTCGTACATGTTCGTCACCGGCGGCCGGCCCGCGATCAAGCAACGCATCGCAATTCCGCTCGCGTGAAAAAGCAATCCAAGAATTGCGATCGAGACTCCGATTGATCTCACCGGCCCGCCCTTGCCGCGCTGGTAGGCGATCGCAAGAAAGACCAGCGCGATGCCGTAACACCAGGCCGCCCGATAAAACCCCTCGAAGTGATTGTAAAAATATTCCAGACGCAGCTGCGATTCAGCCGGATAAATTTTGGGGCTGAGCACACGCAACCCGTCTCGCAGTTGATTCGCGGCTCGACCGAATTGAAATCCGTCGCCTTTCGCGTAAGCGGTCGCGAGCGTTTGAAGTTGGCTCTGCAACGGCGCGAATTGCGTCTCATTATAATAGCGGCCGAATTCCGGCGGGACAAGCCAGGCATCGGTCGCCTTCTCCGCGGCCGGCACGAGCAGAAACACGCTTCCGTCCATCACATGCGCGAAAAGCGCCATTCGTTCGCTCACGCCCATCACTTCACTTTGCTGGCGATCGAGCGGTTTCTCCGCCTTTCGGAGCGCGTGCGCTTCTCCCGCCAGCCGGTTCAACTCCGGCAGCGCCGCTAATTGTGAAAAAGAAAAACGCCGCTGCGTCGCGTCGAGTCCCAAGTTTTTTTTCAACTGCCCGAAGGAGACGAGCACCATCGGTTCGTCCTTCCAATTGTGCGTTTCGAGAAGCGCGGAGAGAATGAAATCGTTCGCCTGCCAGTTTTTCCCGCGCGTGTCCGTGTAACTCGAGCGCCCGGTGATTTTGATCAGCGTCTCACGCGCGAAGGTGTCGATCGGTTTGCGCCGCCCGCCATCCTGGATGGCGAGCAGTCCCCATTGTTTGAAGTCGAGCGAACTCGAATCGGCTGCGGGCATGTCCGATTGCGCGAAAGAAATGCCGCTAAGGAGCAAGCTGATCGCGAGAGTGAATAATCGAGCGCGCATAAAGTCGGGCGCGGCAATGTAGCGCTCGGGGTGGTGCGATGTCGAGCGGAGTCGAATCGAAGACGATCTGGAAAAAAACGGGTCCTGGGAATCCGGTGGTGTTGAGCTAGCCGGAAATAACGGCAGATCATTTTTTATAGCCGCATGATCAACGCGCGGTAGGTTAGTGCGTTCGCCCAACAGATGGATCCAATTCGAAATATCAAACTACGCTGGCTTCAAGGCACGCTCGGGGATGTCACCTATCAGCTGACCCGGGTGCAATTCTCGCGCTCAGTCCCGGCAAAATGGCAGCCGGCGATCAATGCCTTCCGCTGCGAAACAGCGATGAAAATCTGCGTCGATCTCGCCGGCGTCGAGCGATCGATGATCGACCTCACGATCGAGCCGCGGCGCCTGGTAATCGGCGGAACGCGGGAAGCGCCCGAGCCGACGCATGGCGGAGGCCGCGCGATTCAACTTCTTGCCCTTGAGATCGATTACGGGCCCTTCGAGCGCGAGGTGGAGTTGCCGGCTGAAGTCGATGTCGAGGGAGTGAACGCCGAGCAGGAGAATGGGCTGCTCTGGATTTATTTACCGTTGAAAAAATGAGCGAGCGACAAATCGAAGCGTTGCAATCGGAAAGCGGCGCGCCGCCACCGGGCGCGGGCCCCGTGGCGTTTGGCCTTAGCGAAGAAGCGACGCCGAAGATTCCCGAGGAATTGTCAATCCTGCCGGTGCGCGGATTCGTCGTTTTTCCCGGAACGATTTTGCCTCTCACTGTCAGCCGGCCCGCTTCGATCAAGTTGCTCGATGAAACTTTGCCGCTCACAAAAGTGATCGGTCTTCTGACCCAACGCGACGAAGCGAAAGAGGACCCGGAGCCGCAGGATCTGTATGAAGTTGGGACCGCGGCGCTGGTCTTAAAACTTCTGCGGCAGGCGGACGATCGAGTCGTGATGATCGTGCAGGGCATCCGCCGCTTTGCGCTCCGCAAAATTGTAGCGACCAATCCATTTCTGCGCGCGGAAGTGAATCTGCCCGAATCGATTTCGCCGCCTTTCGATAATGAGTGGCGCGCTGAGTTTCAAAATCTGCGCGACACGGCCGCTCGTCTCCTCGAGCTGAGCCGCGATGTTCCGGAGCAAGCCGCGGCGGTTGTGCGCAGCATCGAAGATCCGGGACAGCTTGCGGATTTTCTTGCGCCGAATTTGGAAATCGACCTCGCGCAGAAGCAGGCGATCCTGGAAGAGCTCGATGTGCGCAAGCGGGTCCGCGCCGTTCAAATCAGCATTTCCGCGCAATCGGAGATCGCGCAGATTCAACAGCGCTTGCAACAGGACGTGCAATCGCAATTCGGCGACGCCCAGCGCAAAGCTTATCTGCGCGGACAGCTGAAAGCGATTCAGCGCGAGCTGGGCGAAGGCGACACCGGCGCGGACGAACAGGTCGCGCAACTTCGGGTTCGGCTAGAGGAAGCGAAGCCGCCCGCCGATGTTCTGGCCCAGGCGGAACGCGAATTGAAGCGGCTCGAATTTATTCCGCCAGCCAGCCCGGAATACTCCGTCATCGTGAGCTACGTCGAGACGATCGCGGAGCTGCCGTGGTCGAAAGAGAGCGCAGACAATCTCGATCTCGACACGGCGCAGGAAATTCTCGATCGCGATCACTACGATCTGGAAAAAGTGAAACGGCGGCTGATCGAGTATCTCGCCGTGCGTAAATTGAATCCGACCGGCCACGGCGCGATCCTCTGTTTTCTCGGCCCGCCCGGCGTGGGCAAGACGAGCCTCGGCCAATCGATCGCCGATGCGCTCGGCCGAAAATTTGCGCGGATGAGCCTCGGCGGCATTCGCGACGAAGCGGAAATTCGCGGGCATCGCCGCACCTACATCGGCTCGATGCCGGGACGGATCATTCAGGAATTGCGCCGCGCCGGCACGCGCAATCCGGTGATGATGCTGGATGAGATCGACAAGGTCGGGACCGATTTCCGCGGCGACCCGGCGAGCGCGCTCCTGGAAGTGCTCGATCCGCGGCAGAACAATGCGTTCGTCGATCGTTATCTCGATGTGCCTTTCGATTTGTCGCAGGTGATTTTTATCGCGACGGCCAATTACATCGAAGGTATTCCCGGTCCGTTGCGCGATCGCCTGGAAGTGATCTCGCTCCCTGGTTACACCGAGCGCGAGAAGCTGGAGATCGCGCGGAAATATCTCGTTAGGCGGCAGCTCGAAGAGAACGGCTTGAAAGCGGAGCAATGCGAATGGACGGAGGATGCATTGCGGCTGGTGGTGAACGACTACACCCATGAAGCCGGCGTCCGCGAACTGGAACGGCAGATCGGCGCTGTCTGTCGCGGAGTGGCGGCGCGGGTTGCCCGTGGACAAGCGGAACGCATCACCGTCACGCCCGCGTTCGTTACGGAATTGCTGGGTCCGATGCGTTACATCCGCGAGCGGGCCCTAACGACCAGTGCGCCGGGCGTAGTCACCGGCCTCGCGTTCACGCCATTCGGCGGCGAGATTTTGCTGATCGAAGCGACCCGCTATCCGGGCAAGGGAAACGTTACCCTCACCGGTCAGATCGGTGAGGTGATGAAGGAATCCGTCCAGGCGGCGCTCAGCCTCGTCCGGAGCCGGGCCGAATCGCTCGGGGTGAAGCCGGAGGATTTTCGCGACAGCGATATTCATGTCCACGTGCCGGCGGGCGCGGTCCCGAAAGATGGGCCGTCAGCCGGCATTGCGATGTTCACCGCGCTGGCCTCGCTCTTCAGCAACACACCGGTGCGGGCTGAAGTTGCGATGACGGGAGAAGTCACCCTCCGCGGTTTAGTTCTGCCGATCGGCGGATTGAAAGAGAAAAGTCTGGGCGCGATGCGCGCGGGAATTACCACCGTGCTCTTTCCGAAGCTGAACGAAAAGGATCTGGTCGATATTCCCGAGGAAGCGAAAGAGAAGATCAAGTTCATCGCGGTCGAAAACGTCGATCAAGTCCTCGGTCACGCTCTGCAAAAAGGCGACCTCACCGAAACAACCGCGAAATAGTTTCAGGATAAACGCCGTGTCCGATCGGCTCGCTTGGTAAATCTTTTGACCATGCCCACGTCATTTCTATAGTTGATCTTCCTCGATCAATTTAAACGGAAAATCCCATGGCACTCACAGTTGGCATTAAAGCTCCCGATTTCACGCTCCCGACCAAAACCGCGGACGGACCGAAACAGATCAAGTTGAGTGAGAACTTTGGAAAAACGAACACGCTTCTGCTGTTTTTCCCGATGGCCTTCACCGGCACATGCACCACCGAAATGTGCAGCCTGACGCCGGAGCTTCCTGCCTACGCCGGCATGAACGCGGCGGTGTTTGGAATCAGCGGCGATAATCCATTCGCGCAGGAAGCGTGGGCCAAAAAAGAAAATATCACCGTTCCGCTGTTGAGCGATTACGAGCACAAAATCGCGAAGATCTACGACGTGATGTACGATTCCTTTTTGCCGCAGATGAATCTCGGGATGGGCGGAGTGCCCAAGCGTGCTGCTTTCATCGTCGATCGCGATGGCGTAATCCAATACGCAGAGAGTCACGACGACGCGCGCGAGTTGCCAAATTTCGACAAGATCAAAGCGAAGCTGGCGGAGTTGAAATAAGATGCGCGAACCGTTGCCTGTTATTGCGAGCCCCGCAGATAGCTCGGGATGACAGGCTCTGCTGCGGGAGCTGAATGATCCCGCGGAAAACATGAACGACGAATTCAAGACGCTGAAGAAATTCGACGCGGGAAAGGGCCGTGAGGGATTTCTGCATTCACTTCCCGCTTTGGAAGAGCAGGGCGTCGGGAAAATCTCCCGGCTGCCGGTAAGCATTCGCATCGTCCTCGAATCCGTCCTCCGAAATTGCGACGGCAAAAAGGTTCGGCGGAAAGATGTCGAGACCCTGGCGAAATGGAACGCGAAAGCGCCTGCCAATGAAGAAATCCCTTTCGTGGTCGCGCGAATTGTCCTTCAGGATTTCACCGGTGTGCCGCTGGTGGTCGATCTGGCCGCGATGCGCAGTGCGGTGAAAGAACTCGGCGGCGATCCAAAAATTATCGAGCCGCTCGTGCCGGTCGATCTGGTCGTCGATCACTCGGTGCAGGTCGATTTCGCCGGCTCGGCCGAGGCGTTGCGTTTGAACATGGAGATGGAATTCAAACGCAATCGCGAGCGTTACCAATTTTTAAAATGGGGCCAGCAGGCGTTCAAAACTTTTGGACTTGTTCCGCCCGGCATCGGGATTGTGCATCAGGTAAACCTCGAATATCTCGCCAAGGGCGTGCTTTCGCAGAAGTCGGAGCAAAGCTCGAAATCGGAGGTTTTTTATCCTGACACACTGGTCGGGACTGATTCGCACACGACAATGATCAATGGCCTCGGCGTCGTCGGCTGGGGCGTGGGCGGCATTGAAGCGGAAGCGGGGATGCTGGGTCAGCCGGTTTATTTTCTCACGCCGGAAGTCGTCGGCGTTCATATGACGGGGCAATTGCGCGAAGGCGTCACCGCCACGGACCTCGCGCTCCATATCACGCAAATGCTCCGTGCGCAGAAAGTGGTGGGCAAGTTTGTGGAGTTTTACGGCGAAGGCGCCGCGTCGCTGCCGTTGCCCGACCGCGCGACGGTCGGAAACATGGCGCCGGAGTATGGCGCGACGATGGGTTACTTCCCCGTGGATGCCGAGTCGGTGAATTATTTGCGCGCCACCGGCCGCACCGAAGAGCAGTGCATAGCGTTCGAGAATTATTTTCGCGCGCAAAAAATGTTTGGGATGCCGCGGAAGGGCGAAGTCGATTACAGCAGCGATCTCGAGCTCGATCTCGCAGCAGTCCAGCCGAGCGTTGCTGGTCCGAAGCGTCCGCAAGATCGAGTAAATTTACCGGAACTCGGCAGCGTTTTTCGTTCGCTCCTCGAAAAATCGCTCAAGGACGGAGGCTACGGAAAGTCCAACGGCCATCTCGGAAAACATCATCTCGTCAACTTAAACGGTACGCCTCCGGAACAGGGCGAAATGGTTTCCAGTGA
>DASXNS010000016.1:0-16593 GCA_036494865.1 Chthoniobacterales bacterium
GGTTTTCGCCTGGGTCTATGAAATTACGCCGGAAGGATTGAAGCGCACGGACGAGGTCGATCCGGCTGAATCGATCACGCACCGCACCGGACGAAAGCTCACCGCATTCACCGTGGCCATCGTCGCCATCGCGCTGGCCGTTATTCTTTTTGAATTCCTCCGGGCGAAACCGGTGGCGCTGGCGCCGGGCGTCCACGAAAGATCGGTCCGGAGCGTTGAGATTCCTGAGAAGAGCATCGCGGTGCTGCCGTTTGCAAATTTGAGCGACGATAAACAAAACGCGTTCTTCGCCGAGGGCGTGCAGGATGAAGTGCTGACCTATCTCGCGAAGGTGGCGGATCTGAAAGTGATCAGCCGCACTTCGGTGATGCAATACAAGACGGGAGTGGCGCGCAATCCACGCGAGATCGGAAAACAACTGGGCGTCGCCCATCTTCTCGAAGGCAATGTGCAGCGCGCGGCGAACCGGATTCGGGTCAACGCGCAATTAATCGACGCGAGGACCGACGCGCATGTTTGGGCGCAAACTTACGACCGCGACCTGGCGGATGTTTTTGCCATCCAAAGCGAGATAGCAAAAACAATCGCCGACCAGCTTCGGGCCGAAATCTCGCCCACGGAAAAAGCGGCGATCGAGCAGCCGCCGACGGCCGATCTCACCGCGTTCGATCTTTACACGCGCGCGAAGACGCTGCTGCTCACGACGACCTTCAGTGCGACCGCCAAGGGAAACCTTTCGCGAGCGGTGGAATCGCTGAACCAGGCAGTCGCGCGCGACCCGAACTTTTTCCTGGCTTATTGCCAACTGGCCAGCGCACACGACAGCATTTATTTTCTGACCGACGACCACACGCCGGCTCGCCGCGCGCTGGCAGATGCGGCTGTCCGGAACGCGGCCCGCTTGCGTCCCGACGCGGGGGAAACACATCTGGCCCAGGCTGATCATCTCTATCGCTGCTATCTCGATTACGATCGCGCGCGCACGCAGTTGGCGCTGGCGAAGCGGGCATTGCCAAACAGCGCGCAAGTTTTCGAGTTGACCGGCTATATCGATCGTCGCCAGGCCCACTGGGATGATGCGGCGCGCAACCTGGAAAAAGCGCTCGAGCTCGATCCGCGGAATTTTTTCATCCTGCAGCAAATCTCGCTCAGTTATTATTATCTTCGCCACTACCCGGAGATGGCCGCTGCTCTCGACCGCGCTCTCGTGCTGGTTCCGGGAGACGTGGATACTCGCGTGAGGCGGGCGCTGGTCGAACTCGATTGGCGCGCCAACCCGCGGCCGATGAACGAAACCATCCACGCGATCCTTTCCGAAAATCCGTCCGCGGCAGAGAGCGTCGCCGATCAATGGCTCTTCGTTGCCTTGTGCGAACACGATCCGGCAGAGGCCAAGCGCGCTCTTGGTTCCATTTCGCCGGAAGGAATCACGACTGAGGGCGTGAATTTTGCCCGCACTTTCTGCGAGGCGCTGGCCGCTCGGGCCCGCGGGGATGGCGCAGCCGCGCGCGATGCTTTTACGCGAGCGCGGACAGAAACGGAGCGCGCCGTGCGCGAACAGCCGGATTACGGTCCGCCGCTTTGCGTGCTCGGCATGATCGACGCCGCTCTCGGCCGGAAAGAGGAAGCGATCCGGGAAGGCGGGCGGGCCTGCGAGTTGCTGCCGATCGCAAAAGATTCGATCAATGGCGCGGAAATGATGAAATACCTCGCTGTGATCTACGCCTGGACCGGCGAAAAAGATCGTGCCATCGAACAGGTCTCTGCGACGCTCCAGGTCCCCGGCGACTTGAGCTACGGCCAGCTCAAGCTCCATCCCTATTGGGAATCACTGCAGGGCGATCCACGCTTCGAAAAAATCGTCGCCGCGATCGCGCCCGCCAGCGCCGCGAAATAGCGACGCGCCCCTTTGCCATCCGGCCGAGATGATTAAATAGTTGATCGTTACTCAAATTAGTACGCTACCGCCGCCAAATTTTTTCCCGACGTTGACACTGTTCGGGCCAGTCCTATAATCCCCCTCCGCGGCTTCCAATTTGTCTCCTGAATTTCCTTCAAACGCTCGCATGCCTTCCACCGAAATCATTTTGACGGAAAACATTCCCGGGCTCGGTGCGGAGGCCGATGTGGTGAAAGTCCGCCGCGGTTATGCCCGCAATTTTCTTTTGCCGCAAGGCAAGGCTTACGAAGTGACGAAACGCAGCCTTCGCCAGCTCGACAATCTGAAAGCAAAACGCGCCGCACGCGAAGCAGCGGAACTCAACGAGGCCGAAGAGCTCGCGCGCCGGATCGGCAAATTGAAAATCACGTTCACCCTGGAGACCGGCGAAACCGGCAAAGCGTTCGGATCGATCACCGCGCAGGATCTGGTCAAGCGCCTCAAGAACGAACTCGGGAACGAGATCGACCGTCATCGCATCGTGCTCGACCATCCACTCAAGACAACTGGGGAACATGAAGTGGCGATTAAGTTGCACCACGACGTGACAGCGAAGTTTATTTTCCAAATCAAATCTGCGGCGGAAGAAACGACGGAAGTCGTTGCCGACGTCGACGAAAAATCGCGACCACAGAGGAAACGTTAATATAAATGGCTACTCAACCGTCCGCTTGGACTGGTGAGAAGCCTCGTAGAAAATCGGGCGATCCGCCCGGCCGAGGCTGGCCGGAAAAAAATGGCGGCCCCAATGGGGGCGGGTCATTAACAACTTCCTCGCAGGATATTCACCGGACGTTGCCTCACAGCGTTGAAGCGGAGCAGGGCGTCCTCGGTTCCATGCTCATCTCGCCGCGCGAAATCATCGCGGAATGCGTCGAGAAAATTAACGAGGAATACTTTTACGTTCCGGCCCATCAAACCATCTACACCGTGTTGGTGGAACTTTGGAACGCCGGTCAAGGCATCGACCTGATCACGTTCACCCAAGTGCTCCGCGATCGAAACCTGCTCGAGACCGTCGGCGACGCGTCGTTCGTCACCAGCCTTTTCACTTTCGTGCCGACGGCGGCGAACGTGACCTATTATCTTGAGATCGTCCGCGACAAATACATCCTGCGCCAGATCATCGCGGCCTGCACCGAAAGCGTGCGGCGGTCATTCGAGGAACAGGATGAAGTGAATAATCTCCTCGATGAAGTCGAGCAGAAGATTTTTTCGGTCGGCGAAGATCGATTCAAAGGCCAGGTCCTTTCCATGAAAGACCAGGTGATGGAAGCGATCGAGTCGATCGAGAAACTTTACGAACGCAAAGGCGGCATCACCGGAATTTCCACCGGTTTCTACGAGTTCGATCGGATGACCAGCGGCTTGCACGAATCGGAGATGATCGTGATCGCGGCCCGGCCCAGCATGGGGAAAACGGCGCTGGCCATGAACATCGCGGAGCACGTCGCAATCAGCGAAAAATTGCCCGTCGCGGTCTTCAGTCTTGAGATGAGCAGCCAGCAGCTCGTGCAGCGCCTGCTTTGCTCTCGCGCCCGAGTCAACTTGCAAAAAGTGCGCGACGGATTTCTGGCCGAGCGCGATTTTCCGAGCCTGACGGCGGCCGCGTCTAAACTAGCAGAGGCGCAAATTTTCATCGATGACAGCGCCGGACTGAGCATTTTGGAGTTGCGCGCGAAAGCGCGCCGGCTCAAGGCGCAGAAGGACATTAAGCTGATTGTAGTCGATTATTTGCAGCTGTTGCGCTCAACCACCCGGCGCGCGCAGGACAACCGGCAACTCGAAATTTCTGAAATTTCCGCGGGAATAAAAGGGCTCGCGAAGGAATTGAAAATCCCGATCATCGTCATCGCGCAGTTAAATCGCCAGCCGGAAGCGCGCTCGGGCGGAAAACCGCGCCTGAGCGATCTGCGCGAATCCGGTTCGATCGAACAGGACGCGGACCTTGTTGGATTACTCGTTAGGCCGGAAATCTACGAAGAAGATGAAGAGGCGCGGGCGGAAAAAGCGGGCGAAGCCGAACTCATCATCGCGAAGCAGCGCAACGGGCCGGTGGGCGAAATTGCGCTCACTTTCCTGAAGGAATTCACGCGGTTTGAAGATCGCGCCCGGAACGTGAGCGAGCCGAACTGAGGCAGGCGGCCTTGTCATCCCGAAGCGCCGAAGACCCTGAGGGACCTCACAAGCTATCGTAGAGATTTCGCGGCCTCGACGACATGTTGCGCGTCGATGCCGAACTCTTTCATGACTTCGTCGCCGGGGCCGCTCATGCCGAAGCGATGGAGACCGATGACTTTTCCGTCGAGCCCAACATATCGGTACCAAAGTCCAGTCACGCCGGCCTCGATCGCGACCCGGCGGCGACACTCGGTAGGCAGAACTTCGTTGCGATAACTTTCCGGTTGCCGCTCAAAACGCTCGAAGCACGGGATCGAAACAACTCGCGTCCCGGCTCCGAGTTCGGTTGCGGCTTTCATGGCGTGCTGCAATTCGCTGCCGCACGACAACAAAATGAGATTGAGTTTTCCGCTCTCGCGTTTGGCGATGTAACCTCCGCGCGCAACGCCTTCTCGCCGGGTTTTCGCATCGATATCGCTCAGCATCGGCACGGTTTGTCGCGTCAATGCGAGGAGTGTTGGTCCATCGATGTGTTGCGCGGCAGCGATAAAAGCGCCCGCTGTTTCCTCCGGATCAGCGGGCCGGATGACATCGAGTTGCGGAATGACGCGCAATCCGCTTACCGTTTCCACCGGCTCGTGCGTGGGCCCGTCTTCGCCGACACCGATCGAATCGTGAGTGAAAATGTAAATGTTCGGCAGCTTGGAAAGTGCGGCGAGCCGGATCGCAGCCCGGCAATAGTCGGCGAAGACCAGGAAGGTGGCGCCGGAGGCGCGGAATACGCCGTGATAGCCGATGCCGTTCATGATCGCGCACATGCCGTGCTCGCGAATGCCAAAGTGGATGTTGCGGCCGGAATTATTATCGCGGGTAAAATCGCCAGCGCCTTCGATGTAATTGAGCGTCGAGCCGTGGAGATCGGCGCTTCCGCTAACGAGAAAAGGCATCGCTTTCGCGAGCGATTGCAGGACTTCGCTGCCGGCTTTCCGCGTCGCGAGCTTCGCGTCCCCGGGAAACGCCGGAATTTTATCCGATAAATCAACCGGGACTTTTTTATCAATCGCTTCGTCGAGCGCGACGGCTTGCTCGGGATTTTTCGAGCGCCATTCCTTGTAGGATTTTTCCCAGCGCCCGTACTCCGCGAGCAGTTTCTTTTTGTGCTCGGCAAAATAATCGCGCACTTCTTTCGAGACGAAATAATGTTCGTCCGGCAGGCCCAGCGCCTTCCGTCCGGCATCGACATATTTCACGCCGGCTTCCCCATGCGCTTTGTTTGTTCCAGCGACTTCAGGAATCCCTTTGCCAATCAGAGTATGCGCGACGATCATCTGCGGCTTTCCGTTGTCGCGTTCTTTCGCGACCTCGAGCGCGTCGAGAAACTGCGTCATGTCCTGGCCGTTGATTTTCTGGACATCGAACCCGTAGGCTTCGAACCGCTTCGCAGTGTCTTCGCTCTGGGTCACCTTCGCCATCGCGTCGAGCGTGACCGCATTCGAGTCGTAAATCAGAATCAAATTATCGAGTCCGAAATGTCCCGCAAACGCGCTCGCTTCCGCGGAAACGCCTTCCTGCAAACAGCCGTCGCCCGCCAGACAGATAATGTGTTGATCGAAAATCTTATGCTCGGGGCTGTTGAAACGGGCCGCCGCCATTTTCGCCGCCATCGCCACCCCAACGGCATTTCCCACGCCCTGACCGAGCGGCCCTGTAGTGCATTCAACGCCCGGCGTTTCAAAAAATTCCGGATGACCTGGCGTCTTACTGTGGAGCTGGCGGAAACGCTTGATCTCCTGCATCGGCAAGTCGTAGCCACTCATGTTCAACCACGCATAAAGGAACATGCTGCCGTGGCCGGCGGAGAGAATGAAGTAATCGCGGCCAATCCAGCGCGGCACATCGGGATTGTGTTTGAGCGCGTAACCGTAGAGGACGGCGCCCATCTCCGCGCAACCGAGCGGCAGACCCAGATGGCCCGACTTCGAGGCTTGCACGGCGTCCATGCAAAGCCCGCGCGCTTCGTCGGCGGCTCGCGAAAGAATTTCGAGATTTAAACTCATGAGAAGGGGTATAATTGGAGCGTTTGTGGAAACCAAGCCGAAAGCGGTAACTGAATCGGAAGCTCAAAATCCAGGATCCAACTTGGAATGAATCGGCCGTCTCTTCTTCACATCATCGAACGGCTGGAAGGTTTTCTGGGCAAGCTTCCGCCCGCCATCCAGAAACCGGTGCTGCATGAGTTGACCCCGCTGAAGGAACTTTTTTTGCAACAACGCTCGCCGCGTTTCGTTTTGACGGGCTCGAATAAATTTACGCTCCAGGAAATCGTGGCGGCACTTTTTCGATGGACGCCGCCAGCAGAATCCCGCGATATGTTGACGGAACTTTTTCGCTGGCAGGCAATCGATCTGAGCGGTCGCGGAACCGTTGCGCTTCTCGACGCGCGCGGCTCGGATGCGAAGACGGCGGCGGCGATTGAGGATGAACTGAAACGCGAGGCGGCCGATATATTTCTTCATCTGGGAAATGGCGGCGCGTCTTCGTCCGTTTCCGGACGCGAGCTGGACAATCTCGCAGCTTTTATCGCCACGAATGCTGGAGGGAAAAGTGAAGCGCAGGTTATCGGCATCCTGTTCGATGAAGGCGCCCGGTCGGCTCGCGCGATTCATAATGGCGAAACTACCTCCGCTGTGCAGCGCGACAAACGCACTCAGTTCCAAAACGCGCTCCGGGAAAAACCGGAAGTGCGCCAGCGCCTTCTCGATGTCTGCCACATCTCGATGGGCGCTATTCCACCAAACCAGGATTCGCAGCAGGATAGCGCCCATTTCATGGCGCTGCTCGCGCGCAAGATGCCGAACGAAGCACGGGTCGAAATGGTTCGCATCTCGCACGATCGCCCGGCTCAGCTCGAGATTGCGCAATCGCTGGTGAAATCTACCACTGCGATCTGCACGGCGATTGGCGCCCAGCCGATTCCGCTGGCGGACTTGCCGATCTTGACCGCGCTCCAGCTCGTGATGGTCTCAGGCATCATGTATATCGGCGGGCGCGAAAGAAGTTTGCGCGCGGCGACCGAGTTCGTCGGCGCACTCGGCGTGAATGTGGGCGCGGGAATGATTCTGCGAGAAGGAACTCGCGCGCTTCTGAAGTTTTTTCCCGGCTGGGGTAACGTCGTCTGCGGCATGGTCGCCGGCGCCGGCACCTACGCGATTGGCCGGGCGGCAATCGTTTACTTTCTTGAAGGGATGTCGTTGAAGGACGCTCGTCGCACTTATTTGAAAACGCGAAAGAAGCGCGGAGAACGCAAAGAATCCGAGCCGAGGGAGATTCCAAGCACCGTCGTAAAGCCCGTGGAATAACTTGTGAATAAGATGCCGTTCAGGGTGCGTTTTGTTCACACCTTTTTTGTGAACAAACCGGCCTGGTTTCTTCCTCCCAGCGCCGCGCGACAGCACCCTAATGAAGCTTTCCGAGATTGACGCGACCCTGCGCGAGATTCGCGTCTCGCCGGTCAGGACCCTCGGGCAAAATTTCCTGCATGATCGCAACCTCGCGCGTTGGATCGTCGACAAAGCGCAACTCACCCCGGACGATTATGTCATCGAAATCGGACCCGGGCTTGGAGCGCTCACCGAGTTTGCGCTCGACTCGGGCGCTCGCGTTCTCGCAATCGAAAAAGATCGACGGCTCGCCGATTTTCTTCGCAAACGTTTTCCGGGCGAGCGCCTCGAAATTCTTCACGCCGACGCGCTTGATTACGACGTTCGGCAATTGTTTACCCAGCCCCGAGTGAAACTGCTCGGCAATCTTCCCTACTACATTTCAAGCCAGTTGCTTCTGAAGTTCACGAAATTTCCTAGTCCCATATCTCTGTGGTTGTTGATGTTACAGAAGGAGATGGCGCGGCGTATCTCCGCCGCTCCGGGCACGAGCGACTACGGCGGCCTCACGCTGATTGTTCAACTGCATTATCGCGTAGAATATTTGCGCACTGTTCCGGCCAGCGTTTTTCTCCCGCAGCCGGAGGTGGATTCGGCCTTCGTCCGGATCATCGCGCGCGCGCCGGATGAGGTGCCGGCGCATGATCCGGAAATTTTTTCCAAGCTCGTCCGGCTCGGATTTTCTCAACGCCGCAAGCAACTCAGGAACCTACTCCGGGATGAGATCGGGGAATGGGATCAAGTTGCCGAAGCGATCGGATTCGAGCCCCGCGCGCGCGCGGAAGAGTTGACTCTGGAGGAATGGATCGCCCTTTCTAACCGGGCTGGCGGAACGGAGATTACCGACCAGCCGCGCGGCGCCTCGGAACGTTTTCCAGTGGTGGATGACCAGGATCGTCTCCTTGGCGATGCTTCACGCGCGGAAGTGCATGGGAATAACTTGCGCCATCGGGCGGTTCACATTCTCGTTTTCAACGCCGGTGGCGAGCTTTTTCTGCAAAAGCGCTCTCGCTGGAAGGACCGGCATCCCAGGCTGTGGGATTCCAGCGCGGCGGGCCACGTGGAGGCCGGCGAAGATTACAATGAAGCGGCGCGCCGAGAATTACAGGAGGAACTCGGGGTGACCGCACTGCTAACCCCCGTCGCGAAACTTCCGGCCTCCGAAAAAACGGGCCAGGAATTTATCTGGCTTTACCGCGGGATCCACGACGGGCCGTTTCAATTAGCGAAATCGGAAATCGAACATGGGGAATTTTTCCCACCGAATCTGATCTCGGAATGGATTAAGACCCGGCCGGATGATTTCGCGCCAGGGTTCGTCGAATGCTGGCAGCAATTCACCGTGGAACAACCGACCCCGACCGAGAATTTCTAAGTGGCCCGCTCGATCAACGACGGCGCGATTTCTTTCGTTTTCCCGCAACCGCTTTCGGCCGCGAAGTTTTTCCGCGCTTTTTGGCTCCGCTGGTCGGCCCGCGGAACACGCGCTCGGGCAAATCGCCCATGGCTGAGCGTTTGAATTTACGGGCAGCTCGGCGCGCGCCTTCTTTTCCGCCGTGCCCGTTGTCGCTAAACAATCGCGTTACGTTTACTCTCCCGCGCAAAAAATGGACCTGAAAGCCGTGCGTCTGTTTCTTAGCGCGCGGCTTGGTGTCGATGCGACGAATGTTTTCTTCCGAGTCGGGATTAGCTCTTTTTTTCATGGGTCTATGGTCTAACGACGACTCTAATAGGACGGCATGCAACTGAAAATAGGTGACAACTCTCAGTGCGCGGCGTCGAACGATTCTGGCGAGGGCAGATGCCAGTCCCTCCACTTCTTCTTAAACTCGGCCACCGGCAAGAGTGCATAGCACGGATGGCGCGCCGTTCTCAGCCAGCTGATAATTTTTACCAGGTCCGGCTCGGCCATCGTCGTGCAGCCCGCGGTCGGTCGATCAACCCCGCGCCGGATGTGAAAAAAAATCGCGCTGCCCGCGCCCGGCACTGGCGGATCGGAATTGTGCCGGACTTCGATCAGCCAGTGATAAGCGAAATCTCCCGAGCGCATTTTTTCGTGGCTGTAATTATCGGACGGATTGCGCGGATCGATCACGAGATGACGGTTGTAAATCGGCGAGCGCGGATCGTCGCTCCAAATGTCGCCCTCCCCCACTTGATGGTAGGGATAATCGCCGCCCGCGGGCAAACTCGGTTCGTAACCGAAAACTTTTCCGATCTCAAAAACTCCCGCCGGCGCCCGGCCGTCTTTTTCCATTTTGCGCAAACCGTTTTCCTTTTGTCCGGCCAGACCGGTTCCCCACGCCAGTCCGTTTTTCCCGAAAAGGACCGGGATGGCGGGCGCAAGCGGCGTCCATTCTCCGCCCGGCGCGCGCTCAAATAATTCAAGACGGCCGCGCATCGAATCCCAGCTGGGCGCGACTGCGAGGATCAACTGGCCGCAATCCTCAGGCACACCGGCACTGTATCCGCTGCTCGCCAGCAGAAGAGCGGCGCCAAATTTCAAATAACGTAACGGTGCGATAAACATTCCCAAACTTAGACGCGCACTTTATTGCTTCTGTCCAACCGAAATCCGCCTGTGAGAAAAATTCTCTTCCCCATTCTGCTGGCCGCGCTCGTCTTCGCTCTTTACGCGCCGGCCTTGCGCGACGGTTTTGTTTGGGATGACACCGCCCTGGTCCGTCGCGATCCGCTCATCCGAAGCTGGCGCCTCATTCCCGAGGGATTTCAGCATTTTCTTTTCATTGATGCATCCGCTTCCGATTTTTATCGCCCGATTCAGCGACTCAATTACACCCTCGATTATGGCGCGTTCGATTTTCGCCCGGGCGGCTATCATTTCACCAACATCGTCTGCCACATCGCCGCGGCGCTTGCTTTTCTTCTCCTCGCCCACGAATTGCTCGGCCTCTTCGGCGTCGCGGAGCGCAAACGGCAATGGATTGCGTTCCTCGCCGCGCTGGCGTGGGCAATTCATCCCGTCCACTCCGCCGCCGTCGTTTACATTTCCGGGCGGGCTGATCCGCTCGCGGCGGCTTTCGGATTTCTCGGGCTCTTTTGCGGACTTCGCAGCTTACGCGCGAATCGCGCGACCCGATGGCTCACGCTGATCGCCGCCGGCGTTTTGTTTCTCCTGAGCATTCTCAGCAAAGAGACCGGCGCAATCTTCCCATTTCTTTTTGCCGCGATCATTTGCCTGCAAAAAAGATGGAAGGAATTTTTCCCGCTCATTGTTCTCACCCTTTTCGTCGGAGTAATTTATCTTACCCTGCGTCTGCCGGCCGAACACGTGCGGCCGCCTACGATCCGTTCTCCCGCGCCACTACTCGTTAGGCCAATCCTGGCCGCGCGGGCCTTTGCCGAATATACCGGACTGATTCTGCTTCCGCTCAATCTTCATATGGATCGCGACGTAGAGACGCATCCGGAAGGCGTGAATGAGGCCAGCGTAAAAAGCGCGGCCTGGCGTGAATTACAAACACTCCTCGGAATATTGCTGATTGCTGCCGGGCTTTTCTGGCTCTGGCGGAGCCGAAAACAAGACCCGGCCATCTTCTGCTGCTTGCTCCTGGCCGCGATCGCGTATCTGCCGATCAGCGGCATTTTTCTTTTGAACGCCTCTATCGCGGAGCATTGGCTTTATTTGCCGACAGCGTTTCTTTTTCTCGCCGGTGGATTGGCCATATCGCGGTTATCCATTCGTCCTGTCCTGGTCGGCTCGATCTTCATTCTCTGGCTAATTTTTCTCGGAGCGCGAACCTGGATGCGGACATTCGACTGGCGAGATCCACGCACGTTTTTGGAGCGCAACATCGCGAACGGCGGAGATTCAGCGCGCATGCTCATCAATCTCGGCGGTCTCGAGCTGAGTGAAGGGCATTTCGATTCCGCCAAAAAGCAATTACAGTTGGCGCTCAGGAAAGAGCCGGACCAACCGCTCGCCGTTTTGAATCTCGCCGCGGTCGCACTCCGGCAAAATGATTTTGCGAGCGCGCGCGCGTGGCTGGATCGCGCGACGAAGCTGCCTCTGGTGGAAGCGCAGGCGTACGAGCTTCTCGCCGTGCTGGAATATAAGCAGACCGGCCAGGTGAATTTGTTGCGCTTGCGGCTCGCATCGCGCACCGGCCAGTCCGATTGGGCGATTGAAAAACGCTATGTCGAAGTCCTTGCTCAATCCGGCGCAATCAACGCTGCGATCGCCGAACTCAAATCGTGTCTGACCACGCAATGGTATCGGGCGGAATCGTGGCAACTCCTGAGCCGCTTACTCGCAAAAGCCGGCAACGTGAATGAAGCCGCTCAAGCGAAAGCGCGCGCGCAGGCCTACGACGTTCATCTGATGGAGCATCCTAGCACACCGGCGACCAACCCAGCCGATCTCATTCCGTCGCCGCAATCGCATCGATGAACGCAGGCAGATAGCGCTGCGCTTTGATCTCGCCGACCCCGCGGATTTTCCGGCCGGCATCCACTGACTTCGGTTTGAGACGCGCAAAAGCCCGCAGCGTTTCGTCTGGAAAAATAACGTAGGCCGGAACATTCCCCTGCTCCCGCGCCAGATCGAGTCGCACTTTCCTTAATCGCTCAAAAACAGCTGCATCGACCGGCGCCATCTCGTCCAACGAACTTTTCGTTTTTGTTTTGCGCGATGAAATTTTTTCCTGCGCCGGAGAAGCGCTCCGCTGCGGCCAGCGCAATTCATAATCGGTGCGGCCTTTCATCACTTCATCGCCGAGCCTCGTCAGCGTCACGATCGGATACTGGCCGCCGCTCGAGCTGAGCAGGCCGGCATCTTGGATTTCGCGCAGGAGCTGATTCAAATAGGCGACGCCTTCGTTTTTCAACAAGCCGTAAGTGGAAAGCTGATCGAGCCGCGCCTGGATAATTTCTCGCGAACGGCTGCCGACCAATGTTTGCACGATCCGCCCGCGTCCGAAACGCGCCTCCCATCCATCGCCGGATCGGGCTGACATTCTTGCTACGCCGCTCAATGCCTTGCGGACAATGAGCGCTTCATCCGCGTTCGGTGCGCGGCATGGCCCCGCTGTTTCCAGACAAATATCGCAGTTGCCGCAGCGCGCGGGATCGCTTTGGCCGAAGTAGCGCAAGATCGCCTGCTGCCGGCAACTTCGCGCATACGCGAAGTCGATCATCAATTTCAACTTCGCTCGATCGCGCCGCTCCTTTTCGCGGAGCTTCGCAACGTCGAGCTTCAATTGCGGGCCGCGCACTTGGGGCTGAAGCAAACGCGTTCCACGCACCCGCCGGCCCGGAATATCAAAGCGATCAATGTAGCCCTCTCGATCCAGCACATGGAGCGACGAACTCACCATCATATCGTTTTTTTCCGAACCGAGACGCGCCCCCATATCCCGGATCGAAAGCTGGATCTCATCTTTCTCGGCGGCCGCGCGCCGAAGCATTTCGTAGGTCTGCACGATGAACTCGACCGGCGGATTACTCCCTTCGATAAAAAATTCCTGCACTCGGGTATCGGCGTGGTTGAAAAACAATTCGCAGGTAGCTGCTTCGCCGTCGCGACCGGCGCGGCCCGCTTCTTGATAATAAGCCTCCACGCTTCCGGGCACGTCGAAGTGCGCCACAAAACGAATGTCAGCGCGGTCAATTCCCATCCCAAACGCATTCGTCGCCACGACAATGTCGCGCCGGCCTTGCATAAATTCATTTTGGGCCTGCTCGCGCTCCTCGTCATTCATGCCGCCGTGATAAAGAATGCTCGATATTTTCGCCACCTTCAGCGTTTCAGCCACGGCTTCGACCCGCTTCCGGGTCGAACAATAAATAATGCCGGTCTTGTTCTCGCGGATGAGCGCATGCAGGCGCTCGTATTTCTGCGCGTCGTTTGCGACCTGCCTGATGAGCAACTTCAAATTCGGCCGTGCGAATCCGGCCACGAATTCGCGCGGCTCGCGCAAGCTGAGATGAGTCAGGATATCGCGACGCACTTCCGGGGTAGCTGTGGCAGTGAAGGCGGCGACCTGTGGCTGGCCGAGTGTTTCCAGAACTTGAGCGAGCCGAAAATAATCGGGCCGAAAATCGTGGCCCCACATCGAGAGGCAATGCGCTTCGTCCACCGCAAAAAGCGCGATCGTGATTTGGCCCAGCGCCTCGACAAAGGAGCGGCTGCGAAAACGTTCCGGCGCAATGTAAACCAGTTTAAATTCCCCTCGCGCCAGGGCGCGGATGCGTTCGCGCTGTTCGTCCTGGCCTAACGAGCTGTTGATCAGGGTGGCGGCGATGCCGCGCCGTTCGAGCGCGTCCACCTGATCTTTCATCAGCGCGATTAACGGCGAAACGACGACCGTCGTTCCTTCCATCAGCAGCGCTGGCAATTGATAGCAAAGCGATTTGCCGCCGCCAGTGGGCATGACGACGAGCGCGTCCGCGCCCCCGCGAATCGCGCTGATCACCTCTTCCTGCGCGTCGAGAAACTCCCGGAAGCCGAAATATTTTTCGAGAGCCTCGTGAGGGGTCATGTGGCTGGCACTTTGCCTAATTCAAAGGAAGCAGACAAGTCCGGCAACTGCGCGGCAGTCGCGCGGAAGCGCAAGAGCTGTTAGGAGGCCCTCGCCCTCTGCGCGGCTCGATGACAGAAACAACGCCCGGCTTTTCGACCCTGACGTTACGCCATCCGGCCGCAGCAATTCTTAAATTTTTTTCCACTGCCGCACGGACACGGTTCGTTACGGCCCACTTTTGGCACTTCGCGCCGGACTGGCGCCAGATCGAGTTTTAATTCCGTGCCGTCTCCGTTACCCGTCACGCCATCGCCCGCCTCCATTCTCTCACCTCGCCGTCCGGGAATCGGACCGGTCGCAGTCGGCGCGCTGGGCGCATGTTCGCGCAGGAGAAATTGCGGCAGAGTGGAAAGAAAATTCTCGAACGCCTGCAAGTTCGACGTGCTGCGGAAAAGATTGTGCAGCACTTCATTCTTAATGTTCGCCATCAGCTCGACGAACATTTCGTAGGCCTCTGTCTTGTATTCGATCAACGGATCCTTCTGCGCATAGCTGCGGAGATACACGCCCTCACGGAGCGCATCCATCGCATAGAGATGTTCCTGCCAGAGCCGGTCGATTGCGTTCAGAATAATGTAACGCTCGAGGCTTTTCACCGCAGCCGGCTCTTCGTGGCTCGATTTTCGCTCGTAGGCTTCCTTGATTTTCTCGATCAGGAACTGCTCGTTCTCCTCGATGGTGCGAGTTTCGAATTGCGCCTTTTCTCTCGTTAGGCCGAGCGGAAAGGTAACGTTTACCCAGTTCAGAAGCGCGGCGTAGTTTGGTTCCTCACCGGCCGCGCCATTGCCGAGATGCTCCTTCACCTTCCCTGGAACAGCTTCCTCGATGACTTCGTAAACCAGCTTGCGCGGCTCTTCGGAATCGATCGTATCGTTGCGATAAGTGTAGACGACTTCGCGCTGATTGTTCATTACGTCGTCGAAATCCAGGGTGCGCTTTCGCGCCAGATAATTGCGCTGCTCCACCCGCTTCTGCGCGGTCTCGACCGATTTGTTCAACCACGGGTGCTCGAGCTCCTGACCTTCCTCGAGACCGAATCGCTCCATGATCTTGGTCATCCGATCAGCCGCGCCGAAGTTGCGCATCAGATCGTCCTCGAAACTGACGTAGAAACGCGAAGCACCCGGATCACCCTGGCGCGCGCAACGTCCGCGGAGCTGCCGATCGATCCGGCGCGATTCGTGCCGCTCAGTCCCGATCACGAAAAGTCCGCCGCGATTCGCCACGCCTTCGCCGAGTTTAATATCGGTGCCGCGTCCAGCCATGTTCGTGGAAATCGTCACGGTCCCGGCCTGACCGGCGCGCTGAACGATCTCAGCTTCCTGCATGTGATATTTTGCATTGAGAACGTTATGCGGAATTTTTTCCCGCTTCAGCATCCGGCTGAGCAACTCGGAAGCTTCCACGCTCACCGTACCGACGAGGACCGGCTGGGCCCGCCCGTGGCATTCCTTGATCTCGTTGATGACGGCGTTGTATTTCTCGCGGCGCGTTTTGTAGATGCGATCGTTGGCGTCTTTGCGCGCGACCGGCCGGTTCGTCGGAATAACGTTCACGTCGAGCTTGTAAATGTCGTGGAACTCAGCCGCTTCCGTGTCGGCCGTGCCGGTCATGCCTGCGAGTTTTTGATAAAGCCGGAAATAATTCTGGATCGTAATGGTGGCGAGGGTTTGGGTTTCACGATCGATCTGGACACCTTCCTTCGCTTCGACTGCCTGATGCAAACCGTCGCTCCACCGGCGGCCCGGCATCTTGCGGCCGGTGTATTCGTCGACAATGACCACTTTGTTTTCCTCGACGACGTAAGCGACGTCCTTTTCGAAAAGGCAGTAGGCACGGAGCAATTGCGAGATGTTATGAATGCGCTCCGCCTGCGCGTCGCAATGTTGCTGGCGTTCGGTCTTCGCCTTTTCTTTTTCCTCGTCGGAAAGCGACGGATCGAGATCGATTTCGGTAAATTCGCTGATCAAATCCGGAAGGACAAAGGAATCCGGTTCGTCGGGATTCAAAAAAGCGCGGCCTTGTTCCGATAAGTCCGACTCATTCGATTTCTCGTCGATTGTAAAAAACAGCTCCTCTTTCAAGGCGAAGAGTTCCTCCTTGCGCGTGTCCTGAAAAAACGAGAGCTCGGCCTTGTCCATCGCCTTCCGTTTTTCCGGATCCTCCATCATCCGCAAGAGCGGTTTGTTCCTCGGCTGGCCCAGTTTTACTTTGAAGAGAACGAGACCGGCCTCTTCGGTTTTCCCTTGCTCGAAAAGCTCTTTCGCTTCGCTGGCGAGGCGATTGCAGAGCATGTTCTGCTTGCGGACGAGCTGATCCACCAGCCCCCGCCACTTGTCATACTGATGCGTCGAAACGGTCGATGGCCCGCTGATGATCAACGGCGTGCGCGCTTCGTCGATAAGGATGGAATCGACTTCGTCGACGATGGCGTAATTGTAGCCGCGCTGGACTTGCTGCTCGCGCGTCGTGGCCATGCCGTTGTCGCGTAAATAATCGAAACCGAACTCGCTGTTCGTTCCGTAGGTAATGTCCATCGCGTACTGCTCGC
>DASXNS010000017.1:0-4101 GCA_036494865.1 Chthoniobacterales bacterium
GTCCCAACCGACCGGAGTGGCGTTTGACGCAGCGGCTAACCTCTTCGTTGCGGACAATGCGGCGGGGACGATTTTGATGGTCGCGCCTGAGGGAACGACGACCACCTTTGCCTCCGGTCTCCACAATCCGCAGTATCTCGCCTTTGAACCGGCGACCGCTGTGCCTCAAAACATCTCGACCAGGCTGGCAGTGCAGACTGACGATAATGCGCTCATCGCCGGTTTTATCATCACCGGCACTGATCCGAAAAACGTAATCATCCGTGGGATCGGTCCATCTCTGAGCAAATTCGGCATCGCAAATCCATTGCAGAATCCGACACTCGAGCTGCACAACGCTACCTCCGTGATCGCCAGCAACGATGACTGGAATACCGCGTCCAACGCCCGGCAAATTCCAACCATTCTCCAGCCCTCCGATTCACGCGAATCTGCCATCATGATCACGTTGCAACCCGGCCCTTACACGGCGGTGATGTCTGGGAAGAATGGAACTACTGGCGTTGGACTGGTGGAAGTCTACGATCTGGACCAGGCGCCTATTTCGAAGCTGGCTAACATTAGCACCCGTGGCTTTGTGGATAGCGGCGACAACGTGATGATAGGTGGCTTCATCGTTGGAGGTGGAGATGGCAGTGCCCGAGTGGTCGTTCGAGCGATCGGTCCTTCGCTTACTCAATTCGGCGTTACTAACGCGCTCGCAGATCCGACCCTGGCGCTACATGATAGTAATGGCGGCGCTATCGCCACTAACGATAACTGGAAGGACACTCAACAGGCGGCGATCGAAGCCACCGGCGTGCCGCCATCAAATGATGCCGAGTCCGCGATCACTGCGATCCTCCCATCCGGAGCTTATACCGCGATTGTGGCAGGGAAGGGCGGAGCGACCGGCGTTGCTCTCGTCGAGGTTTACGATCTGCGATAGGATTGGCCGCGCCAGCATAACAGCTGATCGCGAATTGCGGCGGTGAGTTTTCTCTCTGAAATTCAAGGCGATGCCGGCGCGCGGTTTTGGATTGATAGCTCTCTTAATTGTGACGGGAGTCGGATCGACTCTAGCGGAAAAAAACGACGCGCCCGTGATTGTCGATCTTCGGGCGCACCGTGGAGAGATCCGCACGGTCCTGCTGCGGCACACGCCGCTTGGATCGAGCGAGACGCGCGTTCGCGAGTTCATCTCGAAACAATTGCAGCGAAGCGGAGACACAGCCGTGACTTCGGAGAACCAGCCGGCTGACGGCACCGCGGCTGTAGGATCGCGATTGCGCGGCGTGAAGAGGATCAAGATTTATCTCGGTCAATATTATGATCACCCGGAAGTGATCTTTCTTTCCGCGCCCCTGGTGATGCAAAGGGAAGTGACCGCGCAATGGGCATTCGATCAGCATGATCGCCTGATCGAGATCTTTGTGGATAAAACGAACGGGCTTTACTGACCGTCGATGCGAACTGTCGCCGGCGATCTGGTGCTGCCTGCGAGCGCGAGGATGACGTCGGTCTTGGAAATGCTCCCGATCAACCGGCGATCAACCACGTTGTTCACGACCGGAAGACGCTCGCCATCATGTTGGACAAAGCGCTCCAGTGCTTCGGCGAGCGAGGCCTCCGCACGCACGGAGGGGAAAGGCTCGTGCACAATGTCGCCGGCGATAACCAGCGCGGCGAATTCCGGCGTGTTCAGATAGCTCTTGATGTCGTGCAAAGAAATCGCCCCGATGAAGCGCTCTCCTTCGGTGACGTAAAGATAGTTAACCCGCGTGGCGATAAATTTTTCGCCGATCTCAGCGAAACGCGTTGTCGGCTGGACCGTGAGCGGATCGGTTTTCATAAGGTCGCGCACGTGGAGCTCGGCCAACTGCTGGCGGTAATCGCCCGCGCCTTTGCGCCGGAGTGCCTCGGCGTAGATGGAGCGCTTCTCGATGCTGACCGAAGTGTAGTAGGCGACTACGCAAGCCAGCATCAACGGCAGTATGATTTGGTAATCGAGAGTTAGCTCGAAGATCATGATGATGGCCATGATGGGCGCGTGAGTGGCGGCGGCGAGGAAGGCGCCCATCCCGACAAGAGCAAACGCGCTCGGATTAACGAGGAGATGGCCGGGAAAATGTTGGGCAGCGTCACCGAAGAGAAAGCCGAGGCTCGCGCCAACAAAAAGGGTGGGAGTAAAAACGCCGCCGACTGCGCCGGAACCGAAGGTCGCGCTGGTAGCGAGCACTTTGAAAAGGAGAATGACGATGAGCGTTTGCCAAAACCATTGTCCGCGCAGGATCGCGTTCACGGCGCTGTAGCCATTGCCGCAAACTTCGGGGTGAAACACAGCGAGTGCGCCCACGATCAGACCGCCGGCAGACATTTTCAGATAGACGGGAGCGGCGATGCGCGCGATCAGTTTTTCGCTCGCGTGGAGGAGCCGGATGAACCAGGGCGCAATCAGTCCGACGCCCAAACCTAACAACAGATAGGGGATGATCTCCCAATTTCGGCCGAGCCGAAACGGTGGAATATCGTAGAGCGGATTCGCGCCCAGAAATGCGCGCACCGTTAAGGTGGCGATGACGGAGGAAAAAACGAGCGGCCCGAAAATTTCCATCGCGACGGAACCGAGCACAATCTCGGCAACGAAGAGTGCGCCAGCGATAGGCGCGTTATAGGCGGAAGCGATTCCCGCGGCGGCGCCGCAGCCGACGAGCAACCGCAGGCGCGGGATGGACCATTTTTGCAAACGGCCCGCGAGCGACGCGACGAGTGACGATAGTTGAACGAGCGGACCTTCGCGTCCGATTGATCCGCCGGAAGCGATCGTGAACAAGGCGGAAAGACATTTCACCAAGCTGCGGCGCGCAGAAATTTTTCCGTCGCCGAGCACGACCGCCTCCATGTAATCGGTGGTCGCGACCTGGCCGCGCCAGCGCATGCCGAAGTAAAGGATGGCGCCCGCGATCAATCCGCCCAAACCCGGGATGAGGAAGCGGAGCAAAGGAGGAAGATTGGCGAAGCTTTCCGCCAGACCCGGCGCTGAACTTCCGGTAAACAATCGGTGGATCGCGTTGGTGGCGAAGCGAAACGCAATCGAGCAAAGCGCACCGCAAAAACCAACGATGCCCGCCCAAAGCAACGTGACCTGGAGATCGCTCGGCTGGGCGCGTTCCTTAAACCAGACCCAAACCTTCAGGCGCCGGAGCGAGCGCAGGCGCGAAGCGGCGGATTCGGGAGTGGCGCTGCTCTCTTGCACGTTTAGGAACTGCGTGCGCGCGAGAGGACGTCAAGCTTGTTTGTTGTGAGCGAGGAAAACGCTGAGCGCCCCGTTGCTCTTCGTGTCCCGATAGATCTATAGACGAGCGAAGGAAAGCTGTCATCATCTCCGCCGGGCATGAAATCGCACCAGATCTTCCAAACGATGTCGCCGGCCCTGGCCGCGAATATTTTTACTTCCCTCCAGACTGAACAGAAGCCGGTTTACAAGGCCGCTATTCAAGGTCTGGCGAACCAGCGTAACCTTCGTGCTCTGTTCGTGGAGCGAAAACCACCTAACGAACGCTTTCCCTGGATGCAGCAGGCGCTCGCGCGCGCCGGCAGCGACACGCTCGCCACTCATCTTCTCCAAGCGTGGCTCTTAAGCGCGCACAAAGAGATGCTTTGCGATTTTCTCGACTCGTTAGGTATCCTCCATGAGGAGGATGGAACTGTCGAGGAACTGCCGCCCTCGCCAGCCAAAGAAAAAATCGCAGAAGCGGTCGCGCAACTGCTGGAGAAGTATCCGCAGGAAACGGCAGCTGTTTATCTCCATGCTTTTTGCGAAATGGATAGCGCAGTGCGGTGGCCGGCGCTTGACGAGATACTCGCAACTGAGCCGCGACTTACCCTGTAGCTGCGAGGCGAGTGAAGTGCCGAAGCGCTTCGTGAACGCCCGCGCCGCATTCTTGCGCGGCGACATAGCCACCGGCGGATCGGACGGCTCCTTTTACTTCCGGGATCGCATTTGCCGGGCACGACGGGTACTTAGCGAAGCGGCCATCGAGCATCGAAATGTCGTTATGGTGATCGCCGGCGGCGAAAATTTCTTCGCGGGGGATTTCCAAAAGACGAGATAACTCAGCC
>DASXNS010000018.1:0-3362 GCA_036494865.1 Chthoniobacterales bacterium
CTGCGCGGGCATGGCACAATCAGTGAGACGAACATCAACGACGCGCTTCGCCAGGTCCGGCTCGCATTGTTGGAAGCGGATGTCGATTTTCAAGTCGCAAAAAATTTCATCGCGCGGGTCAAAGAAAAAGCGCTCGGCGAAGAAGTGTTGCGGAGTGTGACGCCCGGCCAGCAGATTGTTAAGATTTTTTACGACGAGCTGACGGCGCTGCTCGGGAGCGACGCTGCGCCGCTCAATCTCGACAAACCGGCGCGCATTTTGATGGTCGGGCTCAATGGCGCCGGCAAAACGACTTCATCCGCCAAGCTGGCGCGTTATCTGAAAAAGCAAGGTCGGTCGCCATTGCTTATCGCGTGCGATCTGCAACGGCCGGCCGCGATCGAACAACTGGCCACTCTCGGCCGGCAGGTGGAGGTGCCGGTCTACACGCCCCGGCCTAACGAGAAGAACGTTGAGCGTTCCGCAGCCGCGGCCTTGGCCTGGGCGGCGGAGCAAACTGGCAACGTCCAGATTTTCGACACGGCTGGCCGGCAGGAAATCGATGCCGCGCTCATCGAAGAAATCAAAGGGCTGAAGCGATTTTTGCAGCCGCAGGAAATCCTCCTCGTAGCGGACGCGGCGACGGGACAGCAGGCAGTCAGCGTTGCCACCCATTTTCACGAGGCGCTCGGCATTAGCGGAATTATTCTGACGAAACTCGATGGCGATGCGCGCGGTGGCGCGGCGCTCTCGATGCGCGAAGTGACGCAGCGTCCAATCAAATTCGCCGGCGTGGGCGAGAAGCTCGATCAGTTCGAGGCGTTCGTGCCCGATCGCCTGGCCGGCCGGATACTCGGAATGGGCGACATCGTTGGCCTGGTCGAAAAGGCGGCCGAAGCGGTGGACGAAGAGGAAGCGGCGCGAATGGAGCGGAAGCTGCGGACGGCCTCATTCGATTTCAACGATTTTCTGGCGCAGTTCAAAATGATGCGCAAAATGGGGCCGTTGGAGAATATCCTTGGCATGATCCCGGGGATGAGTAATGTGCCGGGCCTCTCCGTGGACGAGAAGCAGCTCAAGCGGACGGAAGCGATTGTGCTTTCCATGACGCAGGAGGAGAGAACGCGGCCCGACATTTTAAATGCGCGGCGGCGGCAACGGATCGCCCGCGGCAGCGGCAGCAGCGTCACCGAAGTGAACGATTTGCTCCAGCGCTTCAATCAGATGCGAAAGATGATGAAGAGCGCCGGGAAAATGAAAAAGATGATGGCCCAGATGGGGCGGATGAAAAAATAACGATATGTCAGTTTCAATCAGATTACGCAGAGAAGGCGCGCGCAATCGCCCTTATTATAAGGTCGTCGTGGCGGACAGCCGCAGCCCGCGCGATGGAAAATTCATCGAGATCATCGGGGCCTACGATCCGAAAAAGCCCGATCACAACAGCACCCTGAAGCTGGACCGGATCGATCATTGGATTTCCAAAGGCGCACAGCCGTCGGATACAGTGCGGAGTTTGATTAAGAAAAATAAGAAGCGGGTTGCGGCGAATGCTGCGCCGGAATCGGCCGCGCCGCCTGCCGCCGCTCCGGAGCCGCGGCCGGCTCCGGTCGAATCCTCCCCGCCGGCGACAGAGTAAAACTTCCACCGAGTCGCGCAGACTACGGGCCTTTTTTTCCATCGGCGCGGCGCAGGATGACAAATGCGAGCAGTGCGGATAGCTTCCGAGCTGTGAAACAATTTCTTGAGTTCGTCATTCGGCAGCTAGTCGAATTTCCCGATGAGATGCTGCTTTCGGAAATTCCTTCCGGAAAAACGACGGTCTTCCGCGTTCAATTGCGCCAAACGGACGTGGGTCGCATTATCGGTCGCAATGGACAAACAATTCAGGCGATCCGCGCGCTCCTCGCCAGCTCGGCCGCGCGCCACGGACAGCGCGCCACGCTCGAGATCGTCGAGTAGTATTGCATTCCAGCTTGGACGCTGAGCGTTCGACGTTTTCTGGTGCGGATGAAGATCGACATCATCACTTTATTTCCCGAGCTCTGCCGCGCCCCGCTGGGCGAGAGCATGATGAAACGCGCGCAGGAGAGCGGCGCGCTCGATCTTCACATTCACAATCTGCGCGACTGGACCACGGACAAACATCACATCGTGGATGACGCGCCCTTTGGCGGCGGCCAGGGAATGGTGATGAAGCCGGAGCCGATTTTTGCCGCAGTGGAAGAACTGCGCGGGGATGAGCAGAAAACGTCCAACGCCCAATTACAGAGGCCGAAGGTTATTCTGATGTCTCCGGCCGGGCAGCGCTTTGATCAGCAAATGGCGCGGGAACTTTCCCGCGAGCCGCATCTCATCATCATTTGCGGTCATTACGAAGGAATCGATCATCGGGTGGTTGAACACCTGACGGACCTGGAGATTTCCATTGGCGATTACGTTCTGACTAACGGTGCGATCGCAGCCGTGGTGCTGATCGATGCAACCGTTCGTTTACTGCCCGGTGTGCTCGGGCACGAACAATCCGCGGCGGACGATAGTTTCAGCAGTGGATTACTCGAAGCGCAGCAGTATACGCGGCCGGCTGAATTTCGAGGATGGAAGGTGCCGGAAGTTTTGTTGTCGGGTAATCACGGGGAGATCGCGGCGTGGCGGAAAAAGCAAGCGCTGCAACGAACGCGCGAGAACCGTTCGGATTTATTAAGCAGAGACGCCCCAAATCCGTCATCCTGAGTCGCGCCGACGGCAAAGGACCTCACATTTGCCAGTCACGCTATCGCGAAAGCGAACGTCTACGTTGGCTGGATGCCTCCGCTCTGCGCAAGAAAATTACACCCGGCCCAGGACCACGCACGAATTGATCCCGCCGAAACCGAATGAATTACTGAGCACGTAATTTAATTCGGCGGAGCGTCCCTGGTGTGGAACGACATCAAGATCGCACGCCGGATCGGGCTCATCTCTGTTCAACGTCGGCGGCACCCATTTCTGCTCGATCGCCAGCGCGCAAATTGCCGTCTCGATCGCACCAGTCGCGCCTAACGGATGAGCCGTGTAAGCTTTTGTTCCGCTCACGACGAGACTCGGCGCGTGCTCGCCGAAGACTTGTTTGATCGCCATTATCTCGGTGCAGTCGTTGAGCTGGGTGGAACTGGCATGAGCGTTGATGTAATCGATCTGCTCCGGAGCGAGGGCGGCGTCGTTTAGCGCGTCCCGCATCGCGCGAATGGACGCTTCGCCGCTCGGCAACGGCGAGGTCATATGGAACGCGTCGTTGTTCAAACTGTAACCGAGCACCTCCGCGTAAATGTGCGCACCGCGGGCGCGGGCGTGCTCGCGTTCCTCGATCACAAGCGAAGCCGCGCCTTCGCCCATCACGAATC
>DASXNS010000019.1:0-3437 GCA_036494865.1 Chthoniobacterales bacterium
ACCTGCGTCGTCGCGGAAACACCCGGGCGCGTTTCGAAAATCGAGCCAGTGAGCGCGGATTTGGTCCGCCAGCAAATCGAAGTAGCGCTGCGTAGTTTTCCGGTGGCGGCGATCAAGACTGGCCTCTTGTTTTCGGCTGAGATCGTTGGGGAAATAGCGCGGGCGCTTTGTGCACATCGTTCGATTCCGCTGGTCGTCGATCCCGTCATGGTTGCAACGAGCGGCGACGCCTTGTTGGAGGACGACGCGATTCAAAGTTACGAACGCGATTTGTTTCCGCTCGCCGCGCTGGTCACGCCCAACCTCAACGAAGGAGCGCGTCTCAGCGGCCGAACGATCGGGGATGTCGCCGCGATGCGCGCAGCGGGCAGGGCGTTAGTAGAAAAATATGGTGTCGCGGTGCTTTTGAAAGGAGGACATTTGTCCGGCAATGAAGCGATCGATCTGCTTTTTACCGGCGATCTCGTGACCGAATTCTCCGCGCCGTTTTCGCACGACATCGCCACCCACGGTACCGGCTGTACTTATTCAGCCGCGATCACGGCCGGCCTTGCCGCCGGGCTTGAGTTGGGAGAAGCCATCCAACGCGCTAAGAAATTCGTTTCGGCAGCGATCGTGCAACATCACGCATGGGATGGGATTCACGCGCTCAACCATTCGCCGAAGGGTTGACTGGGTGTTTTTCCCAACGCCGTTCGCGCATCGCTTCGAGCGCGGCTGCGGTCTCCGCCTGTTTTTTGCTTTTCCCCTTCCCCTGCCCGAGCTCGACACCTTCCCAAATGGCGCGCACTGCAAATGTCTTCGAATGCTCCGGCCCGGTCTGCGACATGACTTCATAAACCGGGCTCCGCGGCGAAATCGCCTGGAGCAATTCCTGAAGCTGACCCTTCGGATTCACGTCGACCGGCTCCTCGATCAGCTGCGCCAGGTCCGCCGCCGCCTGCTCGAGAATGAATTTTCGCGCCGTTGCCAGGTCGCTATCGAGATAGATCGCGCCGACGAGCGCTTCGAACGCGTCGGCCAGGGTCGAGTTCCGGATGCGTCCGCCACTGGCTTCTTCGCCACGGCCCATCATTAAACATTTTCCGAGGTCGATCGCCGCCGCGTGAATCGCCAGCGCTTCGCGCGACACGAGACGGGCGCGCAATTTCGTTAGTTTCCCTTCGGCCTCCGCGCTGAAATAGCCGTAGAGATGCTCCGTGATGACGAGTTGCAAAACGGCGTCCCCCAGAAATTCCAACCGCTGATTGTCGAAATGACTTCGATGCGTCTCGTGCCGGAGACTTGGATGGGTGAGCGCTTCCGCCAAGAGGAGTGAGTTCCGGAACTTGTAACCGATGCGTTCTTCGAGCGGATTCACCCGAGGCAAATACTACGATGCAACGCCCCTTTTTCCACCAGCTAGGGATGCCTCTCCGAGGCGTCCGACTTATCGCCAATTCAGCGTGGCGTCGCCTGAATAATCGGACGCTTCGGAAAAGCGTCCCTACTTTTTTTGGAAAATCTCGATCGACGTCACGAGATCGAGCGCGCGCTGGAGCACGGCATCGTGCACGGTGCTTTTTTCCGGACTTTTTCGCCGTTGGGCCGCTTCCATCGCTTCCAGCTCCGGGTTCTTGCCTGAAATGAGCGCCGCTTCGTTCAAATGTGGTCGCGAATTTTCGACCACGAACGGCGTTATCCCTTTCTCGCGGCTCGCCTGAAAGACTTCGCGCTTGTCCGCCGCCGGCATCTCGACCGCCACATCGGGCTTCAGCCCGCCCGGGAAAAGCGGATGCCCTTCCGGGAGGACGGCTTCGCCGACCGCGACCCGAAGAATTTTTCCGCTCGGCAATTTCAGATCGGAATACTCCACCGCGCGGCCGGCAGTCTGTTGTCCGATGATCACTGCCTTGTCGTAAATGTGAATGACACCCGCGACTGCTTCCGCGGCGCCGGCGGTATCTCCGTCGGCCAGCACGATAATCAATCCCTGATAAGCAGAATCGCGATCCGCGGTAAAAGTCCGCTCCTGCCGCGCGTTGGTTTTGCGAAGAGTGAAAAGGGGTTTGTCTTTCGGGCAAAATCGCTTTGCGAATTCAGCCGCGACCGGAAAATCGTTCGTCGCCGGGCTAGCGCGAAAGTCGAGCACGACCGCGTCCACTTTTTTTGTCGCGAAATCCCGCAGATTCGTGTCGAGCGCCTCGAGGTTTGCCTTGTTCAGAATGCCGAGACGCAGATAGCCCACGTGGGCGTCCAGAATCTCAGCGTAAAACGGCGCGCCGGATTCCGTGGAATCCGCATTCGCGTTTGGAAGAAGAATCACGCCGCGTCCGAGCCGGGTAAGAATTCCTTCGAAAGCCGCCCGGCTCAGCTCGGTATCGTTCAATGCTTCCGGCTTGATGTAATTGTTCTTGAGCAACTGGATCGCTTCCTTCAGGTCCGCGGAGTCCATCGAATCGATGAGCGAGTGCGTCGTGGGCGTCGACGAAGGTTCGGCCGCGACTGTCGGTGAAGGCGAAGATTTCGCCGGCTCCTGCGCGCGCAAATTTCCGAGCGCGCTCCAGCAACCGAAACTGAAAATTAGCAGTCGAAGAAAGCGTGACATTAGTGATCTACGATCTAATCGCTCGCCGGGCCCGCGGCAATATCACGGCGATAGTGACAACCAGCGAAATGGATTTGCGCGACAGCCTGATAGGCGCGCGCGCGCGCGGCCGCGAGAGTTTGGTCAAGGGCGGTGACAGCGAGGACACGGCCGCCGCTCGTCACGATCTCGCCGTTCTCGCGTTTCGTCCCGGCGTGAAAAATTTGCACGTCATCAGAGGCAGCACGCTCCAGGCCGGAAATTGCTTTGCCGACCTCGTATTTGTCGGGATATCCGCCCGACGCCATCACCACCGTCACCGCCGGACGCGGGTCCCATTCGATTTTCGCGCTCTCCAACTTTCCATCGATGGTTGCCTCCAGCAGCGGCAATAGATCGGACTTCAGTCGCGGCAAAATCGCCTGCGTCTCGGGGTCGCCGAACCGGCAATTGAATTCGAGGACTCGCGCTCCATCAGCCGTGATCATTAGTCCCGGAAAGAGAAGACCGCGGAAGGTGACGCCGTTTTCTCGTAATCCATCGAGCAGCGGATCCATTACTTCGCTTTCAAATCGTGCCTCCATCTGCTCGTCGAAATTATTGGCCGGACTGAATGCGCCCATTCCGCCGGTATTCGGACCCGCGTCGCCGTCGAAAGCCCGCTTGTGGTCGCGCGCACTCGCGAGCATCCGGAAGTTCGCGCCGTCCACCAGCGCGTGGAGCGAGCATTCCGAGCCCACGAGACATTCCTCGATCAGGACGCGCCGGCCGGCTTCGCCAAAGCGGCCTTCATTCATCATTGCGTGCACCGCCGCTCGCGCTTCTTCTGGATTCTTCGCCACGATCACACCTTTCCCGAGTGCGAGTCCGT
>DASXNS010000020.1:0-6887 GCA_036494865.1 Chthoniobacterales bacterium
CGAGCCGGGCAAAGGCGCGGAGCTGGCGAAAAGCGGCGCGACCGCGCTGCCGCAAGTACGCGGCGAACATGTGAGCGGGAAAATTGGCTGGGAAATTCCGGTCAACACCGGCGGCGGACTGATCGGCGACGGCCACCCGGTCGGGGCGACTGGGGTGCGGCAGGTTTTCGAGGCCTATCAGCAGCTGACCGAGCAGGCGACTGCGCGGCAGATTGAAGGCGCGAAAAAATACCTCACCTTTAATATGGGCGGTAGCCTAACGACTTCTGTCGCCATGATCTGGGGCCGCGATTAGAACCGCTGCCGATCAAGGTAATCTGAAAGCTTAGGCTGCGCGGACGTGATCGCAGGAAGCGGCTGCGATCTTTGCGTGCAGTTGAGCGATGCGGGCCTTGACGACCTGGCAACGCTGGTGCTCGCGGACCGCGTCGGCTTCCGGCAAATGCTGCGCCTGATAAGGCGATCGCGCCGGTTTCAGACAAGTTTCAACGAAATCGTTGGCGATGCGCACGCGCTCGACGTTCACGCTGTCGGTATTTTCTTCCGCTTCCGCCAGGGCGATATCGCGGATGGCGCTGTAGGCGTTAATCTCATCGACTACGTAGCTCGACATCCTGAGGTCGGCTGCGTTCTCGAATCGGCTGATGCATTTCTCGACGTTGGTTTGGGGTGGAACTGTCGCGCGGTGAAGTTCGTGAGTTAGCTGCATGGAACAGGAAATAGCATCTCCCGTACCGGCGCCTGGCTCGCGGGGGCCTCCCCCCGGGCGACCGGGGTTGCACTACCGCCCAACGATGGTGATGGGAATCAAGTAACCCGACGCGAAATATCCAAATCTTCCTCCGGCCGCCCGCCCGCGCAGCCGCGATATCTGCCAGATGAAGATGGAAAAAAAAGAGGACTTCGAAACGTTCGATGAGCAGGAGAAACGTGCGCGCCGCCGGTTGCGCACGAAGGCGCTGGTGAAGGCCGCGTTGCTTGCGGGCCTCGTTGTTTTCATTCTGCCGGCGGGCGGGCCCTGGATGTCAACGGAAGCGTTCACCGCGGTGATGGGCCGAATCATGGCGAAAAATCCGATTGTCGATCTCGTCGCGCATTTCATTTTGGCGATGGCCTACGGCTGGGTCGTCGGGGCCTGCATCTACAGTCTGCCGACCGCCGCTGGCATCATTTTCGGGACGTTGCTCGGCGTGCCTCTTTACGGACTGAATTATGTCATTTGCGGATTCTTGGCGGGTTATCCGGCTAATGAACTTCACGCCGTCATCGCTCACTTGGTTTTCTGTTTGTTTTTCTCGGTCGCCTACCGTGCGATGGCCATCTCGAGCCCACGCCGGAAGGTTGCTTAACGCGAAGTTTCTCCGAAGCCGGCGACTCGTTAGGCATTGAGAATAAATACCAAGCCCTTTGCTTGCGTTCGACGGCAGCTACAGGCTACCGTCGCGGGCGCATGAGCGTTCCTGATTCCGACGCCACCATGGCGGTCTTCCTCGATTTGGAAAACATCGCCATCGGTGCGCTCGAGGCGCAATTTCCCGCGTTCGATATTCGAAAAGTGATCGAGCGCCTTTTGTTGAAAGGCCACATCGTCGTCAAAAAAGCCTACTGCGATTTCGATCGCTACAAGACCTTCAAGCGCGGCCTGCACGAAGCTGCCTTCGAGTTAATCGAAATTCCGCACCTGCGTCAGTCGGGTAAAAATTCGGCCGATATCCGGATGGTAGTCGATGCGCTCGACCTTTGTTACACCAAGAGCCACGTCGACACTTTCGCCATCATCAGCGGGGACTCGGATTTCTCACCGCTCGTCAGCAAACTGCGCGAGAACGCCAAGACGGTCATCGGCGTCGGCGTGAAAAAATCCACTTCCGATCTCTTCATCAGCAATTGTGACGAATTTATTTATTACGACGATCTTGTCCGGACAGCGCCGGCGAGGAGACGAGGACCTGCTGTCGCGCCGTCGGCGCCCGTAGCAAAACCTCTCAAAGATCATGGCCTCTCCGTCGATCGCGCGCTCGATTTGCTGACCAAAACGCTGGAGGCGTTGCGCGCCGAGCGCGGCGAAGATTATCCCATCCGAGGCTCGCTGGTGAAGCAAGCGATCAAGCGCCAGAATCCCGGCTTCAACGAGCGTGCTCATGGCTTCCGGGCCTTTAACGAACTTTTGCTGGAAGCGCAAAAGCGCGGGTTGCTAAAGCTCGAGGACGATAAGCAAGCCGGCACCTACATCGTCCATGCGCTCGAATAACGCGCTTTTCGTTTACTTCTGGAAATCGGTGGAGCCGATCGGAATGGCGTAGGTTCCGTCGAGATAACGGACCGTTATGGTCCGCGCATCGTGCGACACGATCGGCAACTTCGATCCGCGCGGCAGCACGGTCTCGCCATAGGGGATTTTGATTTTTACCGGTTGCATCAGCGTAACGAATTGCGGCTGCGGTTGGGGCGGCGCGCTCGGTTCCGCCGTCGGAACTATTTCTGCTGCTCGGCTGGGCGCGGATGGCGGAGTGGATGAGTTGCCTGCCGGTTGCTCGGAATCGCCTTCGACTTCAATCTTGATCGCGGGATGAATTTCCCACGCAGTCGAGCGCCACGGTTGATGATATTTATTCGCGCCGATCGTGCGGATACTCGTGCCGACGTCGCCCTTTCCGTTGTGCTCGTCGTCCCACAATAAATATCCGGTCACGCGAATCTTTCGCGCCGGATGGCCGGTCGGTTCAATCGTTAGATCGGGCGCGCGAATGAAACCGGCGAGCGCCTGAAGCCGGACATTGTCGCGATAAATGGCGGATTGGGTTCGAGGCGTGATCTCGCACACGATCGGCGTGGGGTCGCCGATTTGCGGCGGATGATCGAGCGGTTTTTCGAACATCTCCAGATGCCAGTCGTGAAAATCGATGCTGGCGCAATTCGTTGTTTCAGGAGGACCGGCATATGCGAGCACGAGATAACCGGTGAACGAAACGATTTCTTTTTCGAGCGGTTCAAGCAAGCGCCGCTGCGGCGCGCTCAAATCTTTTCGGCGCATGTTTTTCGTTTGACCCTCGAACGTGGCCAGATGCTGCAGAAACGAAGCCGTATCCATCGGCGTGTTTGCAACCGGTAGCGCAATGGCGGAACGATTCTTGAGGCGATTGCGTTCCGCGCCATCCGGAGTTTTTGCCGAACCTTCGAGACGATCCCGGCAATCCCAACTTGCGAGATCGATTGCTTTAAGCTCCCGGTCTTCGGAGATCGTAGGTCGGGCGCCGCTCGCGATGCAGGTGAAGAAAATCGCGATCGCACCGGTCAGGAGGCGAAGAAAAGAAAGAGGCGCCATTTGTTTGTTTGCGAAGGCCAGCCCCGGCCGCCGTTGCTTAGCCCATGTAGAAACCGCCGTTCACGCTCAAGACATGGCCCGTGATATAGCTCGCCATCGGTGAGCAAAGGAACAAGGCCGCATCGACGATATTTTCCGCGTCGCCAAGGCGGCCGAGCGGAATTTGCTTGATGAAATTCTGCGTGACTTCGTCCGGCATGCCTTTGCTCATGCCGACATCGATGAAGCCCGGTGCAATCGCGTTCACCGTGATGTTCTGGCGCGCAAACTCGCGCGCGGAAACTTTCGTGAGCGCGATGATCGCCGCTTTGCTCGAAGAATAATTTGCCTGCCCAAATAATCCAAGTTGGCCGCTGACCGAAGACAAGTTCACGATCCGTCCATCTTTGCGCAGAATGGCAGCCGCCTTCTGGGTGACGTTGAATGTGCCGGCGAGATTAACGCGCACCACGCTCTCAAAATCTTCCAGCGTTAATTTTCTGATCGTGCGATCGCGGATGATTCCGGAGTTGTTGATCAGGATATCGAGGCCGCCGAATTTTTCGCCAATCGTTTTCATCATTGCTTCGACCTGTTCGGGTCGGGTCACGTCGCATTCGATCACGACCGGATCTTTCAGCTCTCTCGCGACCGCTTCGGCCTGGGATTTATTCTGGCCGGAAGGGTCGGTAATGTAATTCACAACGCACTGGGCGCCGCGCTTTCCGAAAGCCTTGATCATCTCCGCGCCGAGCCCGCGCGAGCTGCCGGTGACGAGAACGACTTTGCCGGAAAAATCCAATGGATCGATCATGCGCGGACGTTAGGCCGAAACAGCGTTGCTCGCCAAGCGATTGCCGCTAAGATTTCAAACTTCATGGCTGCACCGATCCGGGTTTTGACTGCGGTTCCGATTTGCGACGGGCACGACAGCGCGATCAACACGATCAATCTCGAGTTCATCCGGCACGGCATCGAGGTCGTCTATCTCGGTTATCATCGTTACGCGACGGACATGGTGCGCGCGGCGATCCAGGAGGATGTGAAGGCGCTTGGAATCTCAAGTTACAACGGCGGGCACGTCGAGTTTTTTTCCGAAGTCGCGTCGCTGTTGAAAAAGCAGGGCGCGGATTACATCAAACTTTTCGGCGGCGGCGGCGGAACGATCACGACCGAGGACGAAGCAGCGATGCGGTGCAAAGGAGTGGACAAGATCTTTTTCGCGGGAACGCCGCTGAGCGAGATGGTCGATTACGTCCATAAACAGTACGGCGGCGCGCAGAAGCGGGGAAGCAAGACACCCACCGATGAAATGAGGCTGGCGCGAAAGTTAACGGAGATCGAGGAGGCATACGCAAAGGGGAAAAAGAAACGTCCAACGTCCAACATCCAACGTCCAACGCCGATAGGAAGAAAGGGCCGAAAGAAAAACGGAACGCGTGTCTTCGGGTTTACCGGTCCGGGCGGCGCGGGCAAGACGACATTGATCGATGAGCTGGTGCTCCGCCTGTTGCATCGAAAACCGAAAGCGCGGATCGCGATTCTATCGCACGATCCGAGCGTGGTGGGCGCAGGCGCGCTGCTCGGCGATCGCGCTACGATGATCAATTCGCAAAACAAGCGCGTCTTTATGCGGAGCATGGCCACGCGCGGACAGTCGGGCGGGCTTTCGCCGGCCACGGAGGATTGCCTCCAGCTTCTCGCGCAATCCGGATTCGATTACGTGATCATTGAGACGGTCGGGACGGGACAGGAAGCGATGCCGTTTCAAACGGGGCTGGTCGATAAAACTGTGCTGGTGATGAATCCGGATTACGGCAGCCGGCTTCAGTTGCAGAAGATCGTGATGCTCGATCTTGCGAACATCGTCGTCATCAATAAGAGCGATCAGGAACGGGCGCGGACAGCGATCGCGGAGATCGAGCGGCGGCTCGGGCAAAACAAACGTTCGCAGATAACCGTGTCCACGGTTGCGAACCGGCATCGGGATGCGGGCGTGGATGAGTTGTGCGATTTGTTGATGGAGGAAAACCTATGAGCAAGCTGGGACGAGTCGTCGAGGCGGTTGAAGATTATAATGCGTTTGTTCTGGACGAGGTAAAACGCGCGCGAACCGACAAGGCGTTCGGCAAAAAGCTGCTTGATCGCTGGAATGAAGTGAAGGCCAGCATCCGCATCGGCGCCGCGCCGACGGGACTGAAATTGCCGCGGCTGGCGCTGCCGGAAATCGACGAGCCGGGTGAGATCGCTCGCTACTTGTTAGGTGAAGGGCTTCCTGGAGAATTTCCCTACACCAATGGCGCCTACCGCGAGATGTATCTGGAGCCGTTGCGGGAACCCGAAGATGGCAGTTACAGCAAGAACGGACGCCACGGCAAACAGAGCAAGAATGGAAAGAACGCCGCCAAAGCAGCGCCGCCCAAGCCGGTCGAGACCGAGGAACCGACGCGTTTATTTTCCGGCTTCGGCTTGGCCGAGGACACGAATGAGCGTTTTCATTATCTGACCGGCCACCAACGGACGGCGCGCCTGAGCACGGCATTTGACGGCCCGACCCTTTACGGAATCGACAGCGACGCGGAAGGCGTATTCGGGAAAATCGGCGAGGGCGGACTCGCCATCGACACCTACGAAGACATGGTGCGGCTTTACGACGGATTCGACATGGGCTCGCCCAGTTTTTCCGCATCGATGACGATCAGCGGTCCGGCCCCGATTATCATGGCGATGTATATCGCGGCGGCGAAGAAACGTTTCGGACCTTCTGTCATTCCAAAACTGCGCGGCACAATCCAGGCGGATATTTTCAAGGAAGTTCAGGCCCAGAACGAAACAATTTTCCCGACGGAAGCGTCGCTCCGTTTCCTTTGCGACATGATCGAATTCACCACCCGCGAAATGCCGCGCTGGTATCCGGTTTCAATCAGCGGTTACCACATCGGCGAGGCCGGCGCCACGCCGGTGCAACAAGCGGCTTACACGTTGTCGAATGGATTTGCCTATGCCGAATTGCTCAGCAAACGCGGGATTCCGGTCGATCAGTTCGCGCCCCGCTTGTCATTCTTTTTGGATTGCGGACTCGATGTCGAATACATCGCACTGGCGCGCGCCTCGCGCCGGATTTGGGCGATCGGGATGCGGGACGCGTTCGGCGCGGGACCAAAAGGACAGATGTTCAAGCTGCACACGCAGACGAGCGGTCGCTCGCTGGTCGCGGCGGAATTCAAAAACAATCTCACGCGGACCGCCGCCGAATTGATGCTCGCCTACATGAATGGAACGAACTCGTGTCACTCCAATAGCGCCGACGAACCGTTCACGACACCGAGCGAAGAATGGATTCGGCTCGCTGCGCACGGGCAGGCGATCCTGCTCGATGAGTCGGGCATCTTCAAACACACCATGAATATGTTGACCGGTTCGCCCGGAATGAAAGCAGTCGAACGCGCCGTCGAAGCGGGGATTCTGGAGGAGTTTCGCCAGATCGAAGAACTGGGAGGTGTCCTCGCCGCGATCGAGCATCGATATCAGCGGAGCCAGATTCAAAACGCGGCCCACCGCTACGAGCAACAGATTTACGACG
>DASXNS010000021.1:0-5396 GCA_036494865.1 Chthoniobacterales bacterium
CACTGGATGCCGGAGCCGAAGACTACGTCACCAAACCTTTCAGCAGCCTCGAGCTCCTCGCCCGCGTCCGTGCCGCCCAACGCAAGACGCGCGCTGAAGAAGAAGTTTCGATTTTCAAAAGCGGCAATCTTGTCGTCGATCTCACCGCCCGGATAGTCACGCGCGCCGGACAGGAAGTGAAATTGTCCGCCACCGAGTACGCGCTTCTTCGGCTCTTCGTCCGTCACGCCGGCCGGATCCTCACTCATCGCCAAGTCTTGCGCGAGATTTGGGGACCGAAATCCGAGGAACATCGCCAGTACCTGCGCGTTTACGTCACCCACCTGAGGCAAAAGATCGAGCAGGACCCCGCTGCTCCGGTTTTGATTAAAACCGAGCCCGGAATCGGTTACCGCTTCGCCCCAGAGAGCCAGTCTTACCTGAACTTGAGCCAGGCGAAAGCCGAGCGCGGCGGGCAATAGCCAGCGCTGAACTAAATTCGAGCGACCGAGGCGCGGAGCGGCCAGCGGTTGCGGCGAGTTCGCAAGCGAAGGATTGTCAGCGCTAGAATTTTCGGTTTCTTCGCTTAGGTTCGGCCGATGTTGCGTGACGTGCCGATGCTTCGCTTGCTGGTGGTCGCCTTATCGGTGCTGTCTTGGTTCGCTGCCAGCAATCATTGTGTCCTCGCTGCGCAGCCTCTAAAGATGCGAGTGATGGAGCAGGGCGACATGCCCTCCGGTTGCCCGATGCGCTCGATGCAGCAGCCGTCTCAACCGGTGAAGCAGGGCGGTTGTGGAGATTTGCCCTGCTGCAAAAATTTGCAGGCGACGAAAACTGCCGTTGTGAAGATGGTCGCAGCGCCGATTTGGTTGGGCGCGTTAGTCACGTTCTTCACGCCGTTCACAGGCGAGACGAGCGGGAACGCGGCGAAGATTTTGTCCTTTCTCGATACTGGACCGCCGGGCGAAACTAGTTTCGCCGAGTTGGTTTTGCAGCGGAGCATTCTCGCTCACGCTCCTCCCGGTTCCTTGAGTTAACGACGGCTCCCGCTGGCAGCGGGTTTTGCCGGGCGTTTTGCAAACTTGCCACGCGGCCGCGGATGCGGTTCGCCGTGGTTTCAACTCAACTCAATTCACAACCAGAGGAACAAACTTATGAATATCAAAAATCCATTCTTATCAGCAGCCGCCGCGGCCCTTTTCCTGGCAACTCGAGCGATCGCTCATGAAGGTCATGAACAGGGAAAAAAAGAAGAGCTCGCTTCGGGCGAGACGAAGAAGATCACCGGCGAAGTGGTGGACATGGCTTGCTATGTCGATCACAACGCGGCCGGGGAGAAGCACGCCGATTGCGCCCGGAAATGCATCAGCAGCGGATTGCCGGTGGGGCTGAAAGCGGATGACGGCAAGACTTATCTGCTGATCGGCGAGCACAAACCGCTGAATGATGAGCTGGCCCAATACGCGGCAAAGACGATCACGGTCGAAGGCAGGGTCACGTCTCGCGACGGCATTTACCTGATCGAGAACGCGGTCATCCAAAAATGAGGAGAGCTGCGATCGTCATCCCATTCGCAGGAATGCTGATCGCGCCGCTGTCATCGATCATCGCGCAGGAGGCAATAAGTTCCGCGGCGAGCGCGGCGACGAAATACACTTGCGTGATGCACCGGGAAGTAGTGAGCGATCATCCGGGCAAATGTCCGAAGTGCGGAATGGAATTGGTGCCGATGAAACCGCGGGCGAAACCTTCGCCTTCATCGAGCGGGGGTGGGTCGATGGAAATGCAATCGGGTTCGCGCCGGGAGATGGAGATGCCGATGCCGCAGATGGCGATGCCATCGTCGATCAACATCGCCGAGCCGATGGCGCGAGAGAGTTCCGGCACCGCCTGGACGCCGGACTCCACGCCGATCTACGGCAGGATGTTCATGTTGGGCGACGACATGCTCATGCTCCATGGCGGCGCGTTCCCGCGCTACACGAATGTGAGCACGAACCGCGGAGGCGATCGGGTCGACATGCCGAATTGGTTCATGGGCATGTTTTCCCACTCGATCGGCGATAGCGCGCAACTCGGCGCGCGCTTAATGATGAGTCTCGACCCGCTGACGGAAGGCGGGCGCGGTTATCCATTGCTTTTCCAAACCGGCGAGTCCTGGCACGATCAGCCGCTCCACGACCGGCAACATCCCCACGATTTATTCGACGAGCTCTCCCTGAGTTATTCGCGGAAGTTCACCGACACGTTTTCGAGCTACATTTATTTTGGTTATCCGGGCGAACCCGCGCTCGGTCCGCCGACGTTCATGCATCGAGTGAGCGCAATGGATAATCCGGATGCGCCGATTGGTCATCATTGGGAAGATTCCACCCATATCACCTTCGGTGTCGCGACGCTCGGCGCGGTTTGGAAAACAGTGAAGGTGGAAGGAAGTATTTTCACCGGGCGCGAGCCGGATGAGGACCGCTACGATTTCGATCGGCCGCGATTCGATTCCTACACCGGCAGGATCTCGTGGAACCCGATTCCAAATCTGGCGCTGCAAATTTCGCATGGTTATATCAAGAGCCCGGAAGCGCTCGACCCGGAGGTAAACCAACACCGCACGACAGCGTCCGCCATCTACAATCAACCGCTGGGGCCGGATGCGAACTGGTCGAACTCGTTCGTGTGGGGCCAGAACAACACAACCCATGAAGGCAAGTCGGAGTCGTTCTTGTTCGAGACGAATTACCAGCGCGGCCGGGACACGGTCTATGCGCGCTGGGAGCGAGTGGGGAAATCGGGGCACGAGCTGGCGCTGATCGGCGACGATCTCGACCGGATTTTTCCGGTCGCGGGCTACACGATCGGATACGTCCGCGATCTGACCCATGGCAACATTATCGACATCGGGTTGGGTGGACAGTTCACTCTCAACGACATGCCGGGCCGGTTGGAGCGCTACTACGGGAACGATCTGACCTATGGATTCCAGGTGTTCCTGCGCATCCGCCCTTCCCGAATGCAAAGGAGCGAGCGCTGATCACGGTTGTTTTGCATTCCGGCGCGCGGAGGTTACAAACTAAATTCGCGGGACGCGCGCGGGAAGCTCGGCTATCTATCGGCCATGAGAATCAGGACATACGTTTCTCTTTTCTGTCTATTTCTCGCGAGCAGACTCTTCGCCGCGGAACTGACGGTGCATGCCGCGGCCAGTTTGACTGACGCGATGAAGGAAATTCAGGCGGCCTACGAAAAGGGCAACGACACTAAACTGCGCTTTAACTTCGGGGCCTCGAGTCTCCTGGAGAGGCAGATCGAAGAAGGCGCGCCCGCTGATTTATTTCTTTCCGCGGATGAAGCGAAGATGGATGCGCTCGAAAAAAAAGGTCTACTCCTGCCCGGTACGCGGCGCAGTTTGCTTTCCAATCTGCTCGTGATCATCGTCGCGACGGACGCGAGCGCCGCGCCGAAATCCGCAGCCGATCTTACCAAGGCCGAATTCAAAAAGATTGCGCTGGCTGAGCCGCAGACAGTTCCGGCTGGTATTTACGCTCGCGAGTATCTCGGAAAACTCGGGCTTTGGGACGCGGTGAAGGAAAAGGCGGTCCCGACAGAGAATGTCCGCGCGGCGCTCGCCGCGGTCGAATCGGGAAATGTGGACGCTGGGATTGTTTATAAAACCGATGCGCTCATTTCGAAGAAAGTGAAAATCGCCGTCGAGATTCCAGCGGCGGAAGGCCCGAAAATTTCCTACCCACTCGCGGTGATAAAATCATCCAAGCAACCCGAGCGGGCGAAAAAATTTGCGGACTATCTCGCCAGCCCGGCTGCCCAAGCGGTCTTCGAGAAGTTCGGCTTCACGCTCGCGAAGTAGCGTTAACCCATGACCGCCGAAGCCTGGCAGATCGTTCTTTTCACGATCGACGTTTCGGCGCTGAGTACGCTTCTCATTCTTCCGTTCGGGATCGCAATCGCATGGCTGATCGCGCGGCGCGATTGGCCGGGAAAAACCGCGGTGGAGACGCTGGTGATGTTGCCGTTGTTCGTTCCGCCAGTCGCAACCGGATTGGTTTTGCTGATGCTCTTCAGCCGGCACGGGCCGTTCGGATCGCTGCTCCGCCAAGGGCTCGGCATTGAGGTGGTTTTCACCTGGCGCGCGGTTGTGCTCGCGTGCGCGGTGATGTCTTTTCCGCTCCTCGTGCGCAGCGCGCAAACTGCATTCCAGGAAGTGAACGTGCGATTGGAAGATATCGCGCGAACCTTAGGCGCGAGCGAATGGCGCATTTTTCGCACGGTCAGTTTGCCGCTCGCGCTTCCAGGCATCAGCGCGGGAGCGGTGCTCGCTTTCGCGCGTGCTCTGGGAGAATTCGGTGCGACCGCGGTAGTAGCGGGAATGATTCCGCGCCAGACGATGACGATTTCGTTGTCGATCTATCAAAATGTCGAACTTGGTCACGACTCTGCTGCGTGGCCGCTCTTGTTTGTTTCGATTGGCATTGTCTTCGTCACGGTCTTGTGCGGACAAATGATTTCGAAAGGCCAGCGCGCGAGATGAGTCTGCGCCTTCACGGTGTTCGGTTGCCGCAGACCGGCTTTACTTTGGAAATCGAAGCGCGCATCGATCAGCCGGTCGCCGGTATTTTCGGTCCGTCCGGCGCTGGAAAAACTTCGCTCCTGGAATTAATCGCGGGGCTGCGGCGGCCAATCGCGGGCGCGGCGCGGCTCGATGACACGGCGCTCTTTGATGCGGGCGCTTCTTTGCACGTTCCGCCGCGCCTGCGCCGGATCGGCTATGTTCCGCAAGACCTTGCCCTTTTCCCCCATCTCACTGTTCGCGGAAATCTTGTTTACGGTTATCGGCCGCCCACATCGGACGGCGAGCGTTTCACACTCGATCACGTGGCCGCGGTGATGGAAATCGCGCACTTGCTCGAACGGAAGGTCACCACTCTTTCCGGCGGCGAACAGCAGCGGACGGCGTTTGCGCGCGCGATCCTTTCCATGCCGCGCCTGCTTTTGCTCGACGAGCCCATGAGCAGTCTCGACTCACGGCTGAAGCAGCGGCTGATTCCCTTTCTTCTCCGCATTCGCGACGAATTTCACATTCCGCTGATTTACGTGACGCACGACGCGCATGAGCTGGCCGCGCTTTGCGACGAAGTGCTGGTGCTGGAAAATGGCCGGCTCACTCAGCGAGGGCCGCCTAACGAGGTGTTGCGCGATTATTCCTGAACCTTGGCAATTATTCTACTGCGGAGACTTAAAATTCCACCGAAAGACCGGCGTAGCCCGTGCGTTGCGGTGCGGGCTCGATGTTGCCGGTTAGAAAGACGCGGGAGTAATATTTCTCATCGGTCAGGTTCGAGACGCCCGCGATCAGGCGCACGTTCTTGGTGATGTACCATTCGCTGGAAAAATTGAAGACCTTG
>DASXNS010000022.1:0-4816 GCA_036494865.1 Chthoniobacterales bacterium
GCGGTCGAGAACGCAGCCCATCTCGAAAATATTTTGTCGGGCGAAAAAGGCGCGAAGCGGGACCTGACCCTGATCAACGCAGCCGGCGGCTTCGTCGTCGCTGGATTGGCCGCGGATATGAACGAGGGAATCGCTCTGGCAAAAGAACAAATCGATAGCGGGCGCGCGCTGAAAAAATTGCGCGCTCTGCAACAGTTTCACGCGGACATCTAACAACCCTACATCGCTTTCTCTAGTTGCTGGAGCAATGCGATCGCCAATTTCCCGCGCGCCATCGGATGGCCGCTCGCCATCGCAAGCGATCCGGCGCTCGCGCGCAGTTCTCCCGGAAAATCGTCGAGTGACTGGTTCACATTTACTCCGATGCCGGCGACGGCGACGTAAGCTCCGTCGCTCCCGGTTCGTCCTTCCACCAGGATGCCGGCAACTTTTTTGCCGGCGACATAGATGTCGTTAGGCGGTTTGATCGAAGTAGCGCAGCCAATTTGTTCCTTGATCGCGACGGCGATCAACTCCGCCAGCAACCCAGTTAAACCGGGCGATTCGCGCAGGCTCATTTGTGGGCGGAGCAACACCGAAAACCAGAGACCTTTGTACGCAGCCGACTCCCATCGCCGTCCATATTGTCCCCGGCCTGCGCTCTGTTTTTCGGCGAAAACTACATAACCTGCCGCTGCATTTTCGCTTGCTGCTTTCCAGGTGAGATCGTTGGTCGAGGATGTTTCTTCGAGCACAACGATTCGATTTCCAATCCGGCATCCTGTTAGTCCCGCACGAATTTCCTCCGCGACCAAGCGGTCAATCGGATCAGCCGGCGACATGCGTCAGCTCGAGTGAAAAATCAATCGCAGGCGCAGAGTGAGTCAGCGCGCCGATAGAAATGTAGTCGACGCCGGTGGCTGCAATCCGGCGGACATTTCTTAGCGTTACTCCACCGCTCGCCTCAAATTTCACTTTCTTTTTTCCGAGCGCGACCGCTTCGCGCATCTCGGACGGCTTCATGTTATCGAGCAGGATGATGTCAATGCCTTCGATGTCGAGAATGGCCCGGACCTGTTCGAGCCGATCGGCTTCTACTTCAATCCGAATTGCGGGCCGTTCCTGGCGCAGCCGCTCGATCGCGCTCGCGACTCCGGAAAAACCGGCCGCCGCGCTAAGGTGATTGTCCTTTACGAGCACCATGTCGCCGAGGTCAAAGCGATGGTTAGCGCCGCCGCCGGAAACGACCGCCGCTTTTTCCAAGGCACGTAAACCCGGAGTCGTTTTACGCGTGTCCAGAATCTGCACGGCAGAGGTGGCCGCGGCATCGACGAAATCGCGCGTGAGGGTCGCGATTCCGCTGAGGCGCTGAAGAAAATTCAGCGCCACCCGCTCAGCGGTAAGAATGGAACCCGCCGAGCCGCGGACTTCCAGAATCGTCTCACCGCCGTTTAGGGCTGTTCCGTCGCGGTGGAGCAGATTGATATTTAACTTTGGGTTCACCCGCCGAAAAACTTCCGCGGCCGTTTTTCCACCGGCGAGAATCGCGCGTTCCCGCACGACGATGCGACCGAGCGCCCGCAAGTTACGCGGAACAAAAAATTCGGTCGTGACATCGCCCGCGCCGATGTCTTCTTGCAACGCGATCGCAATCGCATCAGCGATCTCGTTCATAAAGGAACTGTGAGCGACGGCGCGCTGTAAACACATTTTCCCCGCACATACGTTTCGAGAGTCGCATGCGGGCCACCCCGATAAATGCAGAGCGCCAAAATATCTTCAGTCGACAAATCATCGAATCGGCCGCGTTGTCTTCCGTAGGGCAACAGCGCCGTCAGATCGATTACGATCAAATCCGCTTCTTTGCCGACATCGAGGGAACCGATCGCGGCGGATTTGCCGAGGGCGTGCGCGCCGCCACTCGTCGCGAGATAAAATGCCTCGCTCGGGCGGAGCCGCTGCAGGTTTGGCTCCGACATAGTTCTCGCCTTTTGCACATCAAGCGCGCCCCGCATCACCTGCCACATATTTAATTCCGGACCGGCAGCCACATCGGAGCCGAGGCCGATGGCGAGCCCGGCTTTCAGAAGTTGATCCAGTTTGAGCAGGCCGCTTCCCAAGAAAAGATTCGAAGTGGGACAATGCGCGACGTTCGACTGGGCGGCGGCAATCGCGTCGATTTCGCGCGCGCTAAGATGGATGCAATGTCCGAGCACCGTCTTGCGCGTGAGCAGCCCGCACTTTTCGTAGACATCGGTGTAATCGCGCGCGGACATGTGGAGGTGATGCACCTTTTCGATCTCCTCGCGATTCTCAGCCAGATGCGTTTGGAGATAAGCGCCGAATCGTTGCGCCAGCTCGGCGGCGCTGCGCATCAGTTTCTCGGAGCAGGTGACGGCGAATCGCGGACTGAAAGCATATTCGAGGCGACCTTCATCCGCGCCGTGCCACTGCCGGCAGAGCCGCTCGCTTTCCAGTAAGGAAACGGACAGGATTTTTTTTGGCTGCAATTGCCCATAGGACCCGAGGTCCATCATCATTTTGCCAAGGATAACCCGCAGCCCACTTCGTTGCGCGGCTTCGAACCCAACCTGACAACTGTCCTCGTAAATGGCCGCGTAAACCATCGCGGTGGTCGTGCCGTTGCGCGCCAGTTCCTGAAAAAAGAGCGGCGCTTCTTCTCTGGCTATCGGGCCGGTGAATTCGCGTTCGACCGGAAAAATATTTTCGCGCAACCAAGGCAGGAGCTGGCTTTCGCCGCGCGCCACGGCGGAATATTGGGGCAGGTGGGTGTGGCAATCGATCAGCCCGGGAAAAATCGCGACTGTGCCTCGATCGATCCATCGCACCGGCGCGGGCCGCTGGCGCTTGCGCAAATCGTCGTAATCGCCTACTTCGGTGATCCGGCCATTTTCGATCACAATGGCGCCGTCGCGGCGGCTGCGGAGAGATCCGTAAGCCGGAGCGTCAATCAAAAACCCGCGGAGTCCGAACGAGTCCGATTGCATAAGCGTGCGACGCCCGATGTTTCAGCGGGTTGTTGACCGCAAGTCGAGGCGAGAGATGCCCCCAAAAAAAAGGATTCGGGCAGCGCACGCAAGGAGAAACAACAGATACGAAAAAACGTGCGGCCGCCCGAATCGCCTTAACCTGTTAGATTTGACCACTAAAACGAGCCCGCGTTCGAAATATTTTTTTGGAGCGGCCCGTCCGTGACGGCCGAAACATAACGAGCGACGGTCATAGAAATCGCCGTTATAGAAGCAACTCCGCCTGCCGGGCGGTTCCAGCTTTAGCCGCTTCGTCCCGCACGTCCTGAAGAAGCGATTTGAATTCGCATTTTTCCAACGCGTCGATTAAGGCCGGGTAATCCGGCGCGATCCGCAACTCCTCCAGGCCAAGCGGTAATTCGATTGAGCATTCCAATTCCACCATCTTCCGATTTTGGAGGATCTGATCGCGAGCCGCAGCGAGTTTCTCGCGCGAGCGCACACTTTTCACCCGATCGAGATTCGCCAAAAGCGCGTCGAGTCCGCCATGTTCCCGGATCAGCGCCGCGGCGGCTTTGCGTCCGATGCCGACGCCGCGAATGTTGTCCACCGCATCTCCCGCGATCGCGAGCACGTCGCCGATTTGCTCCGGCGGCACCTCCCATTTCGCCAGCACCTCCGCCTCGCCCAGAAGCGCGAATGCGTCTTTCGGCGAAACCAAATCCGCCTTGGCCGTCGTGTAAATTTTCACTTTCGAGTTCACGAGCTGAAATAAATCCTTGTCGTTCGTCGCCAGCACCACTTCCCAATCGCGCTTGTTCGCAGCAATCGCGTAGCAGCCCATCAAATCGTCCGCCTCGGTGTCCGGCAGAGAAATATTTTTAAAGCCCAGGAGCGGCGTCAGCTTCTGAATGAAATCGAGCTGCGGCACCATCGGCTGCGGCATTTCTTTGCGGGTTTCCTTGTAGGCCGGCTGCAATTGAACCCGTCTTTGCGGCAAGCCTTCATCCCAAAACACGGCGCCGAATTCCGGCTGCAAATGTTTGAGCATCAAGCGCAGTGTTTTTGTAAAACCGAAAATCGCGTTCGTCGGTTCGCCGCGCGAATTCGACAGATTCTGGATCGCGAAAAAAGAACGGTAAACGTAGTAATGGCCGTCGACCAGGAGCAGCTTCACCCGCAGAAGCTAGCCGATGCGCGCAATGCGTTCACGGAATTTTGCGTTTTACGCTCTCTGTCATCCTGAGCTGCGCAGACGCTGAAGAGGAACATCTCAGCACCCGCTAGTTTTCCGTGCGAATCGCGGTTTAGTGATGCGAATGGAAAATAATACGTGGATCGTTCGCGTGCAGGGGAAGGAATACGGCCCCGTCAGCACAGAAGCATTGCGCGAATGGAAACTCGAAGGCCGCTTGATTCGCGAGAATGAAATCCGGTCCGTGGAGGAGAATCGCTGGATTGCCGCCGGCGAACTTTCTGAAGTCTTCAGCGACGAGCCCCCGCCTATTCCGCAACTCGCTGCGCAACCAAAAAGCTGGCGGCAAATCTTTCGCGAGACGATCCGCATTTATCGCGCCGGTTTTTGGCGGCTGATTCTTTTCGGCCTGCTTAGCGCAGTGCCGATATTTTTCCTCCAATCGACTTTTCCGAATGTTGCGTTGCCCGATCTGACTTCGGTCCAAAGTCTTTCCGCTGTTCAGCCGATCTCGTTACCGCCGCTTTCGATTGGGATTTTCATTGTCTTGCTGGCGCTCTGGCCGGTCTCGGTCGCCGGCATGCAAATCGTGGCCGACGACATTTTCCGCGAGCGGACGCGATCCTTCGGCGATCAATTTTTGCTGGCGTTG
>DASXNS010000023.1:0-2700 GCA_036494865.1 Chthoniobacterales bacterium
AATTTGACGCTCGCCGTCGTCAACTTAACCTCGTCCGAAGCGCAGGCTAGCGTGCACTGGCCGGTGCGCCAGATCAACGTATCGGCGGTTGTGGAACCGGATGGGGCGGTTCGCCGTTGCACCGCGATCGGGGATCGACGCCGTGGCATAGGGCCTTAAGCGGCGCCGGGGGGCTGGGCATCTGGAGAGGCATATGGCAACCACTACAGCGGCAAGGCCGTCTCATGATACCATTCCGGCGCCTGCCAAAATTCCTGTCGCTTTGATTGTCAACGGCGCGCGAAAACAACTCAAGATCGCGCCGTGGACCACCCTGCTCGATGCGCTGCGCGACCATCTCGATCTCACCGGAACCAAAAAAGGCTGCGATCATGGCCAGTGCGGCGCCTGCACTGTTCTGGTCAACGGCCGCCGGATTAATTCCTGCCTCAGCCTCGCTGTTACTCATGAAGGCGACGAGATCACGACGATCGAGGGTCTGGCGCATGGCGACGAATTGCATCCGATGCAGGCGGCATTTCTCGAGCACGACGGTTTCCAATGCGGTTACTGCACGCCGGGGCAAATTTGTTCGGCGGTTGCGTGTCTGCACGAAGGGCACGCGAAAAACGAGGGCGAAATCCGCGAATGGATGAGCGGCAATCTCTGTCGCTGCGGCGCGTATCCGAACATTGTCGCCGCGATCAGGGACGCGCGGGGCAAACCGGGAGGTGCGAACAACGCGTGAATCCATTTGCTTATTCGCGCGCGGCGGACAGCCAGCAAGCGCTGAGCGGCATCGCCAAGCCGCAGGCAAAATTTCTCGGCGGGGGCACCAACCTGATCGACCTCATGAAAATGGGAGTCGAAACGCCGGCGCAATTAATCGACATCACGCGTCTGCCGTTGGCGGCGGTGGAAGAATTGCCGGCCGGCAAAGGAGTTCGGATCGGCGCGCTGGCACGGAATTCCGATGTCGCGGACCATCCGCTCATTCAGGAACGCTACCCAGTCTTGAGCCAGGCTTTTCTCGCCGGCGCCAGCCCGCAATTGCGAAACATGGCGACGGTCGGCGGCAATCTTTTGCAGCGCACCCGCTGTTATTATTTTTACGACCCGGCTTTTCCGAAGTGCAATAAACGAAATCCCGGCAGCGGCTGCGGCGCGCTGGAAGGATTCAATCGCATTCACGCCATTCTCGGCCAGAGCGAGCAGTGCATTGCGACGAATCCGAGCGACATGAACGTGGCCCTGGCCGCGCTCGAGGCGGTCGTTCGCGTGCAAGGCGCAAAAGGCCAACGCGAAATTCCGATCGCCGATTTTCATCGTCTTCCGGGAAGCACTCCGAACGTCGATACAAATCTTCAGCCCGACGAGCTTATCACCGCGGTTGATTTGCCGGCGATGCCGTTCGCGACCCGATCGTACTATTTGAAAGTGCGCGATCGGGCGAGCTACGCGTTTGCGTTAGTGAGCGTCGCCGTTGCCCTCGACATCGATCCGGGCAAAAAAATAAGAGCGGCCCGGATTGCACTCGGCGGGGTCGCACACAAACCATGGCGCGCCCAAACAGCGGAAAGCTCGCTCATCGGGAAAAGCGCGGACGAAAAAACTTTTCGCGCGGCGGCGGAAGCGGAACTCGCCGCGGCGAAAGCTTACAAACACAATTCATTCAAGATCGAATTGGCGAAGCGGAGCATCGTCCGCGCGTTGAGCACGATCGCGGCGCAAGCGTAGCCGGCGCGTTCCCATGGCCGCAGGAATTCTTGATCCGCCGCTGGCAATCGGGAAACCATTGCCGCGCGTCGATGGCAAACTGAAGGTCACCGGCGCGGCGAAATATTCGGCGGAATTTTCGGTCCCAAAACTCGCTTATGCAGCCTTGATCCAAAGCGCGGTCGCGAAAGGCCGGATCGCAAAGATCGATGTCTCAGCCGCGCAAGCCGCTCCCGGTTTCATCGGGATCGTGACTCGCGAAAACGCGCCGCGTTTCAAACCGTATCCGGACGATTTGACGAAAAAAAGCGCGCCGGGCGAAAGCCGGGTGCCGCTGGAGGACGATCAGATTCACTGGGTCGGCCAGCATCTCGGCGTTATCGTCGCGGAAACTTTTGAAGAGGCGATGCACGCCGCGTCGCTCGTCCGGGTGCAATACGAAAGCGATCCGCCGGTTCTGACGATGGATGACGATCGCGTCCGCCAAACTGGTCTCGAGCCCGAGACTTTCATCGGTCGCGAAAAATTGCAGGTGAAACGCGGAGACGTCGAAGCCGCGCTCGCGAACGCCGCCGCCCGGATTGATGTCAGCTACACCACGCCGATTGAGAACCACAATCCGATCGAGACTTACTCGACCACGGCGGAATGGGACGCTGCCGATCGCGTGCGCATCCACGAGGCGACGCGCGGAATCAAACAACTGCAGAGAATCGTTGCGAATGCGTTCGGCTTGCCGCGCGAAAACGTGCACATCATTTGCCCATTCATTGGCGGTGCGTTCGGCTCGAAGGGATTTCAGTGGAGCCACACGTTGCTCGCGGCTGCGGCGGCCAAGCTTCTGCAACGACCGGTGAAACTGACATTCACGCGAGCGCAGATGTTCGACTCCGCTGGACAGCGCGCACGCACCGAGCAAGAATTTTCGCTGGGCGCGAGCCGGGATGGGAAACTGATTGCGCTTCGGCACGCGACCACGACGCACTGCTCGCCCGTCTCGGAATA
>DASXNS010000024.1:0-4023 GCA_036494865.1 Chthoniobacterales bacterium
GGCGGCAAAAGTAACGCGATTGTTACCTTCCGAGTCGCGACCTCAGCCAAGTGAGCTAGCAAAGCAATCCGATCAGGCGGCGAGCAATTCCACGCCGTCGAGCGCGGCGATGATCTCGCAACCGGCCAGCAATTTTTGGAGATTGTTGCAATCTCGAAGCTGTTCGTCATTCACTATCCGTTGCCAAAAATCCAGAGGGGCAACAGCCGCCGGTTTTGGTTCGATAACAATAGCAGGGTTGAGCATGCACCTTCTTAAGCAACGCGTGTGCCATCTGGTTTATGCCGAGCCAGCTTTCCATGTTTTTCATCCTGCTTGAATCGCCGGGCAGCACGCCTCATTATAAGAGCATGAAAATTCGCGCGCTCCTTGCGGTTGGATCAATTTTATCGGTCTCGTCGGCGTTTGCACAAAAATCGGCAATCGAAGGCACTGCGATCGGCAGCGATGGCCGGCCGCTAAAGAATGCTCAGGTTCAGGTCCAACCAGAGAATGCGAAGAGCCCCGCCGTTATAACGAAGACCGATGCCAAAGGCCACTTCGTCGCCTCCGATCTGCCGGTTCGCGGTTACAAAGTGAGGGTGCTGATTTCGGGCGCAGTGAAGTTATCGGCGGATCATGTCCAGACTGTGCGAGACCAAGCGGTGCGCGTGAACTTTGGAGGCAAGCAGGGGAGCGTTGCGACGGCGACAGCGGAAAAGAATAAGAAACGCTGGGTTTGGGTTCCGAGTGGAACTGGTACGCACCTGGGCGGGCATTACGAGTCCGTCGATCAGGCGGGCGCGGGTGACGCCGCCAACGCCGATGGCCAAAACATTGGCCGGATGAACTCGCATCAACTGGAACGGATGCAAATTCAAACCAGTCGCGCTCCGTCCGGATCGCCGTAGCCGGTGGGTGCGCAGTGTGCGACTTTGTCGCCCGACGTTAAAAGCAAACCGGGTGGCCAACGGGACTCGAACCCGCAACAGCCAGAATCACAATCTGGAGCTCTACCATTGAGCTATGGCCACCATCGGTTTCGATTTTAGTTTTTAGATTCGCGATTGCAAAGGCAAAGCGAGCGAATGGTGGCACGGCGCGCGCTCTATTTCTCAGGCGATGCAGCCTAGCATTGCAACTCCGCCCTGCCTGAATATCATCCGTTTTGCGCAAGCATGAAGAAAATCGGTTTGATTTTGCTCGCCGGTTTTTTGCTCTGTGTGCCTTTAGAGCGGCTGGCCGCTCAGTCGGATGATCCGAGCGAAGTCTTTCTGAAGGCGTATATGACTTCGCAGCAGGGCGAGAAACTCGAGCACGATAATGAGCTCCAGACCGCACTGGCCAAGTTTCGTTTTGCCGGCAGTTTGCTGGAAGAATTGCGTAAGACCAACGCTGATTGGCAGCCGGCGATTGTCGATTATCGCGCCCGCAAGATCGGCGAAAATATCGTCCGCGTGCAAAACAGGCTCTCGACCCAAAAAGATCTGGCGGCGACTGCGGTGCCGCCGCCTGTTTCTTCAAGCGCTCCGGTTTTGCCGGACAAATCGGGGCCGCCCGCGCCGAGCCTCCAAGTGACTGCGCCGCACCCGGCTGAGAGCCGCCTGCCCGCACCACTACCCGCCGCGCGTCCGCCGCTTGCGACTGATTCCGCGATCAAGGAAGCAACGAGGAAGCTCCAGGAAAAAGTGGATCAGCTGCAGGCGGAACTGCTGACATCGCGGAATCAATACGACGCGGTGGCGAAAGAGAAGGACAACTTGAGCGGACGATTGCAGGAGACCAATTCGAAATTGGAGAAAGCGCAGAGCGAATTGGAAAAGACACGCGGTGCGGAAAAGGAAGCGCGCGGCCAGCTTGCCGAGGCGGAAGATTCGTTGAAGAAAATCGCGGCGAGCGGTGAAAATAGCAAAGCCCGGGAAGCGTTGCGGGCGGAAATTGCGCAGCTGAAAAAAGCTCTCGCCTCCGCCGAGCAAGGCCGCGCTGCCGCGGAAAAAGAAAAAGCAGCGGAGAACGCGAAATTAACCGAGGCCAAGACCCAAATCGCGACCGTCACAAAAGAGCGCAACCAATTGCTCGATGAACTTAAGAACGCGAAACAGGCAAAAGATCGCGTCCAGGTCTTAGTCGCGGAAAATTCCGATTTAAAACAGAAGCTGGCCGCGGCGGAGAAAACCGTCCGCGAGATCAGCGATGACAAACCGAAGAAGGAACAGGAAGTCGCCGATGTGAAGCGGCAGCTTGAGCAACTGCGTCAACAACTCGCCGCCAGCCAGAAACAGAATCGAGATTTCGAGGTGACGGTGACGGACCTGCGCTCCCAACTGGAGGAGGCCGGCGTCGAGCTGGAAAAAGCAAAGCTTGTCGGCGCGAATGCGGAGGAGACTGCGCGCCTGACCAAGGAAAACGAGATGCTGCGCAAAATCGTCGTGCGCGAGCGCGAAGAAGAAGCCCGGCGCGATCAGGCGAAAAAGTTGATGCTGGCTGAGTTCGAAAAATTGCAAATCAAATCCGACACGTTGGATCAGCAGATCACGCTCCTGGCCCAGCCGGTGACGAAATTAAGTCCGGAAGAACTTGGGTTGCTTCGGCAACCAGTCGTCGCGATTTCGGACAGCAATCCCGCGGCGCTGAAAGCGAGTTTCACCGTCGCAAAAAATTCCGCTTCTTCTCCTCCGCCAGCTCCGCCCGGGCCTTCGGTGCAGACGACGCCCAAACCGGCGGTGCCGGACGAGCTGCTGCCGATTGCGCGCGAGGCAAAGGAGAATTTCGATCGTGGGAAATATCGCGCGGCGGAAAAACAGTATCAGCAAATGCTGACCAAGAGTCCAAACAATCTCTATTCGCTTTCAAATCTCGGCGTCGTTTATTTTCGCACCGGCAAACTGAAAGCGGCCGAGCTGACTTTGAAAAAAGCCGTCGCGCTCGCGCCGAAGGATGAATTTTCCCACACCACGCTCGGAATCGTTTATTACCGGCAAAGCAAATTCGATGATGCGGTGAGTGAGTTGACCAAGGCGCTCGGGATCAATCCGAAGAGCGCGACCGCGCACAATTATCTCGGGATCACTGCGAGCCAGAAGGGTTGGCAGGAAGCGGCGGAAAAGGAAATGCTCGACGCCATCGCCGCGAATCCCGATTACGCCGATGCCCATTTTAACCTCGCGGTCGTTTACGCAACCGGGCAACCGCCGGCGAAAGAACTCGCCAAACAGCATTATGTTAAGGCGACGTCGTTAGGCGCGGAAATCGATCCGGCGCTCGAGCGGCTGCTGCGGTAGCGGCGCCAGATTTTTTCCGGTCGCGTGCTCAAACCATTTCTGACCGCGAACTGGCGCTACCTGGCGATGTTGAATTTCGCCGCGGACCCGAAGCTTCTCGAGCCATCGCTGCCGGATGGGACGGAACTCGATTTTCACCAAGGCCAAACCTTCCTCAGTGTGGTCGGATTTCTTTTTCTCGACACGCGAGTGATCGGATTTCCGATTCCATTGCATCGCGATTTCGAAGAGGTGAATCTGCGTTTTTATGTCCGTCGAAAAAATGTGGATGAGTGGCGACGCGGAGTTTCTTTTATCCGCGAGCTGGTGCCGCGCCGTGCGATCGCGATTGTGGCGCGCTCTTTTTATGGCGAACCGTATTTAGCGCTGCCGATGCGACACGCGCTCGAGCACAAGGAAGGTCGTCTCTTTGCGGAATATCAGTGGCGGCGCGGAAGGCGCTGGGAGACTTTGGCAATGACCGCCAGCGGCGAACCGCAGACCTCTGCACTCGGATCGCATGAAGAATTCATCACCGAGCATTACTGGGGTTACACGGCGCGTCGTGCCGGTAGCAGCGAATATCGAGTCGAACATCCGCGCTGGAAATTTTGGAAGGCGGACACAGTGAGATTCGAAGCGGATGTAGCTGGGCTCTACGGACCGCAATTTGTGGAAACGCTGTCGGCGCCGCCCGCGTCGGCGTTTATCGCGGAGGGTTCGCACGTCGAAGTGCGTCGAAGAACGCGGGAGCTGGAAGAGCTGTAATTGGGGTGACTGCTGG
>DASXNS010000025.1:0-3340 GCA_036494865.1 Chthoniobacterales bacterium
GTAGCTACGCCGGCCACCTAACCAAGGCAATGCAGGCAAGAGTTACCCGCTGCGCGACAGACACCTGGTGAATATGTTATCGTCTTAGCCATCGGAGGCGCTTTGATTTTCACCGGCTTCCGCGCGTCCAATCATGCGAAATCAGCGCCGAGGTCTGAAAGCGCAATTTGGGAAATACTATGATATGAGCGAGGCTCCAACCGATCTCCTTTAAATATGGAAACCTTGGAATGAGAATCATCGCGCTCTTATTAATAGGTCTGACGCCGGCGTTGCTTTCGGGGCCAGGGCAAGTCGGGGCGCAGGAAAACCCGGAAGGCGGGGCGGAACATGAGCGCGAAGAGCTGGGCGTTAATCCTTACACAGCGCCATCGGTAGCGGACATTTTCCAGCAACTGGACAATCTCAAGCCGCTACCTTTCGAGTTATTGAAGCGGGAGTTCCCGCAGTCGACTCGTGCGGGACGCGAGCAGATGGGAATGATCTTCGGCGGATTGATCGCGGATGGTTTTCTGATCGTGGAATGTGAGAAGAAAAATCTGGTGGAAGATTTGGGGCGCGTTTTGCTAAGGGAGGCGCGCGGGCTCGGAGTGGGCGACCGCGTGATGCGCCACAGCGCGAGCCTGACGGAGCTGGGCAAGCGCGGCGATTGGAATGCAGTCCGGCGCGAGTTGATCGCCACGCAGGGCGACGTGGAAAATGCGATGCTCGAATTGCGCGACCAGAAAATGGCGCACTTGATCGGTGTCGGGGGCTGGCTTCGCGGTCTCGAGATTAGCTCGGGCGCGGTCGCAACCGACTACACACCGGCGCGCGCCGCGGTCTTGTGGCAGCGGGATTTGATCAATTATTTCGCGGAGGAAATGGAAACGCTGCCGCCGCCGATCGCGCACACGCCGCTCTTCGAGAAGATTCGCGCGGGGGTGACGAGCATTCGCACTTTGTTGAACCATGCGCCGCCAGATCACATCACCCTGGCTGAAGTGAAAACGCTGCACACGCAGGCGCAGGAATTGAACGCGGCGATCGTGGCTGGAAAGTAAGAGGGGTAGCCGGATTTCCGTTGCCGGTCAGCGAGATCGCGGCCGAACATTATATCCAGCCTTGCCGCAAAGGGCGAGACAGCCGAGTTTTGCCGGCCGTGATGCGTTGGCTCAAATCAATTCCGTTTTTCGCGGGCTGGAAAGGGCGCGATCACGATCGCTTCGAGCGCTTCAATATCGTCATCGCAATTTTGCTCGCGGGCTGGGTGCCATCGATCCTGATGCTGGTCGTTTCCTACACGATCCTGACCGACACGCTCGAATCCAAAATCCTGCACGACCGGCAAACCTTCGTGCAATTAATCGCCCATTTGGTGGGCGACGATCTGAGCCGGACCGGGAGCGTGATCGAATATTACCAGACGCAACCGGATGTGACGAAGATGTTCTCCGCGCCGGATCCCGAAGCCAGCGCGCGGCAGTGGTTGGCCCAGACTTTTTATTCGCATCCGCGCATCGACGGCATGTTTCTCGCCGGGCCTGATGGGAAATTAATCGCATCGCTGCCGCAGATTCCGCCGTCGGAGGCGCAGGATTTTTCTTCGAAGCTTTGGAAGGAAGGCTCGATCGCTTCGGCGGACATTTACGTTTCGCCGGTCTATGCGCGCCTGCCGGACAAGCGGATGACGACGGACATCGTGGGCGCCGTCCGAATGCCGGATGGCACGGTGGTCGGCTTTCTTGGTGTGCAGGTCCTGGTCGAGCGGATCGGACGAAGGCTTTCGTCGATCGCATTCGCGGACCAATCAATTTGTCAGGTGCTCGATCAAAATGGCCGGGCGCTCTTCACGAATAATTTCGCACCGAACACAGGAGCCGTTTCTGCCACGGCCGAAAATCTCATCCAGGAAATCCGCAAGAACAAAACAGGACATCTCGAGCGGCACGGGAATCTTTACTCATTCACAACCGTCGATGTGACCGGCTGGGTGACGGTTCTCGAACAATCCAAAGCTGCGGCTTATAAACCGGTCCGCGATCTGCTGGATAAAATCACGATTCCCGCTGTCTGGTTGATCGTCCTGACTGCGATCGCCGCCTGGCTGGCGGGGAAATTCACGCGGCGGCAGGCGGAAGCCGCGCGGCGGATCGAGCGCGAAGTTATTTTTAACGAGAAGATCCTGGCGAACATGCCGAGCGGAATCGCGTTGGTCGATCCGGAGTCGCGCCATTTCCTGCAAGCCAATCAAGCATTCAGCGAAATGGCGAAGCGCTTCGGCCAGTTACCGGAAGAAAAGGACATTTACGAAGCGCGCTACGACGAAGTGAAAATCGCGCCGGCGGAAGCGATCGAGAAAGTGCTTTCTTTCGGCGCGCCTTTTCAATTGATCGAGCAACCCTTTACGGATCAGAGCGGAATGACGCGATTCGTAAATGTGAATCTCTTGCGTCTCCAGAGTTCCGAAGAACGCATCCAAGGCGTGCTTTATCTGGTCGAAGACAAAACGCGCGACGTGACGCTGCGTCAGGAACTGATCGGCGCAAATGCGTCGAAGGATCAGTTTCTGGCGCTGCTCTCCCATGAACTTCGCAATCCGCTTTCGCCGGTGATCGCGATGGTGGGCGAGCTGGAGGCGAGCACGCCCGATACACCGGAAGTGCGTCGCGCGTTGGAAGTGATCCGCCGCAACGTCGAGCTGGAGGCGCGCCTGATCGACGATCTGCTCGATGTGACGCGCATTTCCAAAGGCAAACTTCAGCTCAGCGTGGAAACAGTGAGCGTACACGAAATCTTGCAGCGCGCCTATGAGATTTGCCGGGAAGACATCGTCGCGAAAAAACTTCGGATCGAATTTCGTCTCCGCGCGGAACGGCCTTACGTCAACGGCGACCCGGCGCGGTTGCAACAGGTATTTTGGAACCTGATCAAGAACAGCGTCAAGTTCACCACGGAAGAGGGACGGATCGTGCTGGAAACTTTGAATCCTTCTCCGGACACGATTGAGATTCGCACCACCGACACCGGCATCGGAATCGAGGCGGATAAAATGGCGAAGATTTTCAATGCCTTTGAGCAGGGACAAAGCTCCATCACCCGGCGCTTCGGCGGTCTCGGCCTCGGGCTCGCGATTTCAAAAGCGATGGTGACTGCGCATGGCGGAACGATCAAAGCCGAAAGCCGCGGCAAAGAGCGGGGGGCCACTTTTATCGTGACGCTCGATACCGTGGCGACTCCGGTCGCGGCGGGTCAGGGCGCGAAAAAGCCGGTGAAAGGCGGCGCGACGAAAGAAGGGCGGGCGAAGGGGCCGAAACGGCGCATCCTGGTGGTGGACGATCATTTCGATACCTGCACCGGA
>DASXNS010000026.1:0-4043 GCA_036494865.1 Chthoniobacterales bacterium
GATCGGAAGCGGCCGTTTGATCGCGCGATCTTCAAGGAAGCCGTCGGCCCGATTACCGCCGAGCAGCTTTACGTGAATCAAAAAATCTCCGATTTGATTTCGAACGCCGAGATGGAGCAGAGCGATTATCGCCGCGGTGGAAAGCTCAATGTTTTCTTCGGTGAGGAAAAGCGCTACCTCGGTTTGAAGGTGGGGGTTTTTCTTTTCAACACCGCGGTGTTGATCGGATCGACTCTTGCGTTGCTTGGTTTGCTACACTGGATTCTACGGCGGCAGCTGGAAGTCCGCCGGAATTAGCGGACGAGTCGCCCTCTGCCCGCTGGATGACAATTACCGCAACTCCGGGTAGGAATATCGGATGAGCAAAAAGAGAAGAGCGAAGAACGAGACTCGTCTCATCGTCGCGGCGAGCGAACAAGATCCCGATATGTTTTATGCGACGGAATTTTTCGCGCCCGATCCGTTTATTTTTCTGGAGCGAAACGGCAAACGGACGCTGGTTCTGAGCGATCTGGAAATCGATCGCGCCCGAAAAACCGCCCAGGCCGATGAGTTCGTTCCCTATAGCCGCTTCGAGCGCGAGGTGCAGGGGAAGGGGAAGAAGGCGCCGCCTTACGAAAAAGTGCTGGCGCATTTTTTGCAAAAGCGCGGCGTCCGCTCCGCTCTGGTGCCGGCGAATTTCCCGCTGGGCTTCGCGCAGGAATTGCAAACGCACCGCATCCGTCTTTACACCTCCAACGGCCTTTTCTGGCCGGAGCGCGAGACCAAATCGGAAAAGGAAATCCAACTCATGCGCCGCGCGCTCGCCATCACCGAGAAAGGATTGGCGCGGGCGATGGAAGTGCTGGCTGCGTCAAAAAAAGGCGCCGGAAAAAAATTATCGTGGGCGGGACGCACTTTGACTTCGGAAATCTTGCGGGCTGAAATTGATTCCGCGATCCTGCGGGCTGGCGGGCTGGCAGCGAACACGATCGCGGCCGGCGGCGATCAGGCTTGCGATCCGCACGAGCGCGGCTCTGGTCCGCTCAAAGCGGATTCGTTGATCATTCTCGATATTTTCCCGCGCGATTCTCGGAGCGGTTATTACGGCGATCTCACTCGCACGGTCGTGCGCGGGCGGGCCAGCGAAGAGCAGCGCCGCTTGTGGGAAGCGGTTCGCGAAGGCCAGGCCCTCGCGCTCAGGAAAATGAAGCCGGGCGTGGATGGATTGAAGTTGCACAATGAAGTGAAGCAGTTTTTTAGCGACCGCGGTTATCCGACTGAAGTGCGTCACGGCCGTCAGGTTGGGTTTTTTCACGGAACCGGGCATGGGCTCGGACTTGAGATTCATGAATTCCCGCGATTCCAAAAAACCATTTTCAAGCCGGGCCAGGTGCTGACGGTTGAGCCGGGTCTCTATTATCCAGGCCTGGGCGGGGTGCGGCTCGAAGATGTTGTTGTGGTTACAAAAAACGGAGCCCGGATTCTTTCCCGATTCGAGAAACGCTTGGAAATCTGAACGAACCGCGCGCGGCGGCGTCTAACGTCACAGACTGTCATGCTGAGCGAAGCGCAGCGAAGTCGACGCATCTCACCACAGCGGCGAACCCGCGCGAGATTCTTCGACTTCGTTTCGCTTTGCTGCACTTCGCTTGGCGTGAGAAAGTAAGTAACCAGAACAAACCACTTATATGTTTTCTCCATATGGCTACGGCGGCGGAATGTTTTTCGGGCAACATTGGTTGTTGCTCGTCGGGATTCCCTTGATCGTGGGACTTTGGGCGCAGTTTCGCGTCAGCAGCGCGTTCCGAAAATGGGGAGCGGTGCGCGCGAGCTCGAACATCACCGGGGCGGAAGCAGCTCGCGAGATTTTGCAGGCCGCCCAAATCCGCGATGTCGATGTCGTCGAAATCAACGATTACCTCGGCGACCATTACGATCCATCGAGCAAGCGTCTTTGTCTTTCGTCGAACGTGTATAACACGCCCTCGGTCGCAGCTCTCGGAATCGCCGCGCACGAAACCGGCCATGCGATCCAACACGCAAAAGCGTACGCGCCCCTCCAGGCTCGAATGACGATCGTGCCGGTCACGCAAATCGCATCGCAGATGTTGCCGTTCGTGATTTTCGGCGGCTTTATTTTCCACATCACCGGCTTCATCACGCTCGGCATTTATTGCTACCTGATCCTGCTGGCCTTTCAATTGATTACGCTGCCGGTGGAGTTCGACGCGTCGCGCCGCGCGAAAATTATTTTGCAGCAAATGGGCATCGTCCAACCCGGCAATGAAGTCGCCGGCGTGAACAAAGTTTTGAACGCAGCCGCGTTGACTTACGTGGCCGCTTTCATCGCCACTCTCGGCAACCTCCTCTGGCTTTTGTCGGTCCGGGATCGGCGCAATTGATGCGCGCCGCGCCGCCAAAGAAGATGAATCCCGCCATCGCATTGCCGTCTCCGCGGCGCTTCACCGATTTATTGTCGTCGGGTCTGCGCGGGCGTGCTAAGCCTAAGCGCGACGCGATGGAACAGCAGGCCAGATCGGATGAAGACCAGCAGCTCGTCGCGCGGACCCAGGGCGGCGATGCGGCCGCATTCGATGAGCTGGTGGTGAAATACACGCCGCGCCTTTATGGCCTGGTTTATAACATGACCTCGAATCACGAGGACACGAACGATCTCCTCCAGGACATTTTTTCCAAGGCCTACAAATCGATCGGCGGCTTTCGCGGCAAGTCCTCCTTTTACACCTGGGTCCATTCCATCGCCGTGAACATGACGCTCAATTTCCTCAAAAAACGCGGGCGCCGATTTCATCTCAGCCTCGACGACATGGACGCGAGCGTGCAGAACGACAAGGAGTTCCTCGAGCTCACCGCCACGAGCAGTCCGGTGCGGGAAGCGGACCTTTCCGAGCTCCAGCGAAGATTGAACGAGGCTATGATGAAATTGTCTGATGAACACAGAGCCGTGGTCACCATGTTTCACATTCAAGGAATGCCTCACGCCGAGATCAGTAAAATCTTGCGTGTTTCCGAAGGCACGGTACGTTCCCGGCTCTTTTACGCGAACCGACAACTGCAAAATTATCTGGAAGAATTCCGCAAGAATCCCGTTTCCTGATCCACCTCCATTTTTAGCAAACGCAGCATGGGCGATTTAAACGAAAACGATATTGGCAAACTTTTGCGCTTGAAACGATTCGAGCAGCCCCCGCCCGGTTACTTCGATAATTTCCTGCACGAGTTCCATCGCCGGCAGCGCGATGAATTATTGCGACAGCCGCTCTGGCGGATTTGTCTGCAGCGCGCGCAGGATTTCATGTTCCGTCTCAATGTTCCGGCGCTCACCTCCTATCCCGCGGCGATTGCAGCGGTTCTGGTCTGCGCGGCCGTGATTTCATTAAAGGTCTATCAAACGCCCGAGACCGTAAATGTCGCGGCGCAGAATCGAGCGCCCGTGGTCGCCACCGCGCTTCCAGATACCGCGTGGAGCCTCTCTAATCCGGTCGCGACACGGGATTTTGGTCCGATGCTTCTGCGCACGGTCAAAGACAGCTCCCACACTCACCGGACCGCCGCGCCCCCACGCTACGTGCTCGATAGTACGCCCGTGAGTTATGAGCCAGCGTTCCGGTTTTAAGCGCGAGCCAGTTTCCTTTTCGCGGTTTTTCCCCGTGGTAATCGCTCGAATTTTTTGCGGGGCGACGCTTTTCGCCATCGCTGCTTCTGCTCTTGCGGAGCAACCTTCCAGCACTTCCATCAGCCGCGAAGTCAAAGACGTTTTTGAAAAGTCCGCCAAAGCGGTCGTGAAAATCCGCGGGACCGATCAGCATGGCGATCTTTCCGGCACCGGTTTTTTTATTGATCCTGCCGGCACGCTTTACACTGCTTATTCGGTCGGCGGCGACACCGATAATTTGACGGTGGAAGTGGAGGGCAAAAAATATCCGGCGCGGGTCATGGTCTCCGATTTGCGCAGCGGGATTGCGATTCTCAAAGCGGACATCGCCACTCCGGCATTGCCGATCGGAAAATCTGAGCAGGTCGAAGTCGCTACTCCGGTT
>DASXNS010000027.1:0-2585 GCA_036494865.1 Chthoniobacterales bacterium
GAACAAGCTCCAGGAAATCCTGGCGAACGGACAATTGCGCGCACCGGGAATCCTCGCGCTTTTTTATTCGGCGGTATTATTCACCGAGGGGATCGGCGTTTATCTGCAAAAGCGCTGGGGAGAATTGCTGATGGTTTTCGCAACGGCGGCGCTCATTCCGCTCGAAGTGCGGCACATCTGGCATCGACCCAGTCTCGCCGCGATCCTTATCCTGGTAGCGAATTGTTTCATCGTCTGGTTCTTGTATCGGGTCTTGCGACGGGAACGCCATCATTCACCGGCGGTGGTTGCGCCCGAAGTGCCCGAGACGGTCTGAGGGCGCGGGACGATCCCAAGCAGGCGGAGGACGCGGGTCGTTTTCTCCATCGGCAAACCAACCACGTTGCTGTAGGAACCTTCGATGCGGTCGATGATTTCCGCGCCGTGACCTTGCGCGGCATAGGCGCCTGCTTTGTCGAGCGGCGAAATTTTTGCGAGGTAAGTCGCGATGTCGACTTCGCTCAACTTGCGAAAGAAGACGCGCGACATTTCCGAGAAACCTCGCGCTTCACCGCGCCGGGAATCGCAGATGAAGACCGCCGTCCAAACCTCGTGCGCTTGACCGCTTAATCGCCGAATAAAATTCGCTGCTTCGGCGAGATTGGCCGGTTTTCCGATGATATCGCCATCGAGTGCCACCAGAGTATCGGCGGCGAGGACAACCGCGTGTGGTGTGACGCGCGCAACGGCCAAAGCTTTGCGGGTGGCGTTGCAAGTTGTCAGTTCCCGCGCCGTCAGCCACGGTTCCGCAATTTCCACGACGGAAGGTTCGACGATCGCGCACACATAACCAGCTTGCGTGAGCAATTCCCGGCGTCGCGGTGAACTCGATGCGAGAATGAAACGCGGAGCCACGCGCGTGCGGCGGAGAGTTAGGGGGTTGGCGATGGCGCCGCAGGTTTGTCGCCCAGCATCGTCTCGATTTTCGGCACCTTCATTTCTTCGAAGTCTTTTGGCGGAATGAATTCAGCTTCGCTCAGCCCATCCTGTTTGATGGAGGTGATCGTGGTGGTGATCTCCTTCCCACCCATTTTGATTTGGGTGCGGAGCGGAAGCCCGGGGAAATCGCGATAATCGGGCACGCCTTTGGCAGCTTCATTCCAATCTTTCGGGACCATCGTCTGGAGTTGTTTCAAAATCACCGCTCCATCCGGATAGTTCAACGCGATCCAATAACTCGCTTTGAAAGAAGCTTTCTCGGAAACATATTCCTCGGTTTCGTATCCGCCGATCGTCTCCTTTTTGCCAGTGAGTGTGAGCTTCGGTTTTTCCGCGGCGGTCGCTCCATATTTGCTCACCATCTCGGCAAACGCCTTCGCTTTTTCGCCCGAGATGCGGAGGAATTTTTTCTCGTCGTTCATTAGCGTGAGCATCTCACCGCTTTTCGTGTCCATGATCGTCGTTACCTGCGGCGTGGCCTCGATCCGCGCCTTATCACCTTTGAGCTTGATCGTCATCTGGCTGACGGAAGTCCCGCTTTCGACTTTTTGCACGATGGTGAGATCGCCGCGGGCCACCACCAAGGAGGAGGCTGTAACGAACAAGGATAGCGCCAGGATTTTCATCACCCCATTTAGCTAGAGCGCGTGTCGAAAAAAGGCAAGACGCCGACGCGTCATCGCATTTTCAGAAAGCACTTGGCAGCGGCGGCTGCTCGCGTCAGCTTACTCGCGCGCGGGTGTAGCTCAATGGTAGAGCTGTAGCCTTCCAAGCTACTGACGAGGGTTCGATTCCCTTCACCCGCTCATCCGCCAGGCTCAGGCGCAGATCGTTCGCTCGCGGGTCGGCCCCTGATTGCGAGAGCGCGCAAGTTTGAAACTATTCCGATGTTGGAAGCGACGCCAGCTTGCGCGAAAACAACGTCCACCGACCAGCGCAATAAGCGCGATGCTGGAAAGCCAGATGGAAGGTTCCGGCACGGCCGAGACGCCGCCCGGCGCGGCAGGAGGGGCGAAATATCCCGGACTACCGCCCTTCGCATCGAAGCTGAGTGTCATAACCGACGCGAGAAAATCCAGAGCGGAATGGGAAGTGATGGAACGGTGGAACTGGTTATTGCGTTTGGTTGGCGCCTCTTTCGCGCGGGAAGAGAGAATCGGTTCTTCCGATCGCGCACTCGATTTTTGTTCGGCCATCGAAATGGCGGGCGCGGAATGGATCGGCCCATCGGCGTGGTTCGCCGCAAAAATCGGAGCGCTCGAAGCGGAGGCGCAGGTCCAGCCAGCCAGCAAAAGCGCGCCGCCAAAATTGAAGATTGCAAAGCCAAGGATCGCCCATAATGGAAATCCAGCGCGCGGTATTCGCTTCGCGAGCCGCTTCGACGCGGCGGTCCGCACTGCGTTCGCCGGATCGCGGGAAATTACCGCGCTCGTCTCTGTAGGGTGGGAATTTTTTGAGGAGAAAAACATACGGATCGCCAAATCGAGATCGGATCTGGATCCTCGATTTTGGGAGCCGTGAATAGCACGAAGTGTTCCTAGCCAACAGATTTTTCCATAATGGCTGGAATTCCACCTCTCGTGTGCGCGTACGCCAACAGCTCGAAA
>DASXNS010000028.1:0-10462 GCA_036494865.1 Chthoniobacterales bacterium
CAATCCGCGCCTTCGTCGGTTATGCCGGGTGGAGCGCAGGCCAGCTCGAAGCGGAGATGAAGGAGAAAGCGTGGATCGTGCAGAAGCCCACCCGCGCTGCGTTGAAGCCCGCTCGATTGCCGAAGCTGTGGTTTGAAATCATGCGCGGTCTTGGCCCGTGGTATAAAATGCTGGCCGCGGCGCCCGACGATCCGTCGCTGAACTAGGGCAGTAGCAAGACGTGCGGCGATTGTGGAAAAGTGGCCGCGCCGATTTTTTTAACTTGCCACTTGTCGCTCGTCCCCCGTCACTCTCTTCACCATGATCATCGGTGTTCCGAAAGAGATTAAAGAGCAGGAGAATCGAGTCGGCCTCCTGCCCTACACGGCCCGATCGCTGAGTCGCAAAGGGCACATCGTCTTGGTGCAGAAAAACGCGGGCGTCGGCTCCGGTTATCCGGATGAAGATTACGTCGCCGCCGGAGCGGAGATCGTCGATAAAGCGGAGGACATTTTCGCGCGAGCGGAGATGATCGTGAAAGTAAAAGAGCCGTTGAAAGCAGAGTGGGGGTTGCTTCGCAAGGGCCAGATTCTTTTCACTTATCTGCACCTGGCGGCGAGCAAGCCGCTGACCGAAGCGCTGCTCAAGTCCGGCGTCACCGGCGTCGCTTACGAAACGATTCAGGTGGGAAATAAATTGCCGCTGCTCGAGCCGATGAGCGAAATCGCCGGCCGAATGTCGGTGGTGATGGGCGCGTATTATCTTGCGAAACATAATGGCGGAAATGGCGTGCTCCTCGGCGGTGTGCCGGGCGTTTTGCCTGGGAAAGTCGTGGTGCTCGGCGGCGGAACCTCGGGCGTGAACGCAGCTCGGATGGCCGTCGGTCTCAGCGCGGATGTGACGATTCTGGAAGTCGATGGCGAACGGATGCGCTTCCTTGATTTGACCATGCCGAACGCAAACACCCTTCACTCCAACGAAGCGCACTTGAACGAATTGATGCCGACGACCGATCTGTTGATCGGCGCCGTCCTGGTGCCCGGAGCGAAAGCGCCGAAGCTGATCACGCGCGCGATGTTGCAAAAAATGAGACCGGGCAGCGTGCTGGTGGACATTGCGATCGACCAGGGGGGCTGCGTGGAAACATCGCGCCCCACCACGCATCTCGATCCGGTTTATGTCGAGGAAGGAGTGACCCATTATTGCGTCGCGAATATGCCAGCGGCGTACGCGCGAACCGCCACGCAAGCGTTGACCAACATCACCACGCGCTATGTAGAATTGCTCGCCGATCTCGGCCTGGAAGGCGCTTGCCAGAAATTGCCGGCGCTTACCGGCGGGATCAACACGCGGGATGGCCGAATCACTTACGCCGCTGTCGCCGAAGCGCACGGAATGAAATACGAGCCGCCTTTTTAGCCGGAATCGAAAGCGTTTCCCAAGATGAACTTAAGCAAGACCGAAACCACACCTTGCTTCGATTCAGGCTTTGACCCATCTTGGGCAATCCAATCTATAACTATGAAAAAATTATTCTGCATTCTGGCCAGCGCCGCGCTTCTCGGTGCCTGCGAACAAAAAACCGAAACCGTCGCTCCGGCAGCTTCGCCCTCCCCGGCCACGAGCGAGACCAATACCACGATCGTGAATCCGACGCCGGCTACGTCCACTGACACCACTACGACGACTACAACTTCGTCGCCCGAGGCTTCCGCCAGCGCGAGCTCGAGCACCACGACCACCTCTTCGCCCAGTCCGTAGAACGCGGGCGTTTGCTTTCCTTGCAGGGTCTTCCCGTGGCCTTCCGCGGGAAGACTTTTGCTGTACAGATTTCCGGTTGGAAATTTGATTTTCGCGCCGTTGCGCTACGCTCAGCTTACCACTCGTGGCCGCTGATTCCAAAACCCCGCGGTATTTTTTTTCCAAAAAAAATCGGCTCACTCTCTCGTCCGAGTTTGCTTCGGTCCGCCAATCGGCGCCCGCATTGCGCGGCTCCTTTTTGATGCTTGGTGTTCTCACGACCGACGGAGCGGAATGGCGCGCCGGTTTTGTGACCTCGAAACGGGTCGGGAACGCCGTTTTGCGCAACCGCGTGCGGCGACGTTTGCGCGAGATTGTCCGGCAGGAGCAAGCGCGGCTTCGGCGCGGGATTTGGCTCGTCGTGATCGCGCGGCCCGCCGCTGCGCGCGCCAGCTTTCGCGAGTTGAAAGATGAGTGGTTGCGCCTCGCGGAGCGCGCTTCTATTCTAGCGCCCTGATGCTCTTGCTCGTGCGCTTTTTTATTCGCAGCTACCAGTTTGTGGTCTCGCCGGTTTTGTCTTTTGTCGGTGGACCTGGAACAGGATGCCGCTTCCAGCCGACCTGCTCGGCTTATTTCCTGGAAGCGATCGAAATCCACGGCCTTTGCCGCGGAGGCTGGCTCGGGCTGCGCCGCTTATTGCGTTGTCAGCCCTGGGGCGGAGAGGGACACGATCCCGTGCCGCCCGCTCAGAGTGGCGCGACTGGGCATTGTGTTTGTGAATAACCTGGCGGTTGCCGCTTATGGATCGACAAGCATGGGTTGCCATCACGCTTTGCGTCCTCGGGTTGATCGCCTGGCAGATTTATGTCGCGAAGCATCCGCCGCCGGCGCCTCTTCCGGTTTCGGCTTCCGCTCCTCCCTCCCTTGGCGCCGCGAGTCAAACCCCGGACACCGCATCCTCCGAACCACTCGTTAGGCCAACGCCGGAGCCTGTTGCCTCGCCTTCGCCATCTCCTCCGAGCTTCGCCGAGAAATTCGAGACGCTCCGCAATGGCGACGTCGAACTTCACCTAACGAATCGCGGCGCGGGGATTAGCGAAGCGGTCCTCTTGAATCATCTGGCGGAAAATGGCGTCTACGTCGTTCTGAATTCGCCGGAGCACACACCGATCGGCGCGATTATTGAGCAGCCGGCTGCACCGGCGCTGCCGGAGTTTGCGATCGAGCCGCAAAGCGACGGCAGCGTGCAGTTCGAGCGCAAGAATCCGGAGGGCGTCAACATCCGAAAGAAATTTTTCTTCCCGCCCACGACTGAGAAGAAGGACAACTTCGTCGCCGAGATGGACATCGATTTTCAGAATAGCGGCGCGACGGCCTACCAAAACGGCGGGTATTTTCTTTCGCTCGGCGCGGCTCAACCGCTTCATCCGAGGGACTTGTCGTCCTACACCCGGATCGCGTGGTGCATCGATGGGAAGGCGAAAAGCACCGATGTGAATTGGTTTTCGGCGCAAAATTATCCACTGGTCGGGGTGCAAAAACGCGCCGCGCAGCCATTCTTCCAGGAAAAAGTAAACGGCGCGGAGTGGGCCGGAGTGACCAACCAATTTTTCACGACCCTGATCACGCCGCTCACCGCCAAGGCGGTCGAAGTTTGGGCGCGTCCTTTTGAAATCAAACGCCCCGACGGCCCGCCGCTCCTCGGGATAGAAGGGGCGATGGGCATGCCCGGATTTCAACTCCAGCCCGGTCAGACCGCCACGATGCGTTTTCAACTCTATGCCGGGCCGAAACTTTACGGCCGGCTCGCGAAGCTCGAACACAACGAGGCCGAGATTATGAACTTCGGGATTTGGAAATTCGTTAGCCAGGCGCTGCTGAATTTCATGAATTTCCTCTACGGAATCTTCGGCAACTATGCCGTCGCGATTTTCGTTTTGACCGCGATCGTGAAAGGCATTCTCTGGCCGCTCCAGAACAAGGCGAACAAATCGATGCGCCGCATGTCCGCGCTCTCCCCGAAAATGCAGGCTCTCCGCGACAAATATAAAGACGATCCGACGCGAATGAATCAGGAAGTGATGAAGCTCTACAAAGAGCACGGCGTAAATCCGGTCGGCGGTTGTTTGCCGATGATGATTCAAATCCCGATTTTTTTCGGGCTCTTCAGCATGCTCGGCCAGGCGGTCGAATTGCGGAACGCAAAATTCCTCTGGGTACGCGATCTTTCCCAGCCGGACACGGTCGCGCATCTCCCGATTCTCGGCTGGCCGATCAACATCCTTCCGCTTCTGATGGGCGCGACCAACCTCTGGCTCATGCGGATGACGCCGAAAACCGGCGACACCACCCAGCAGCGCGTGATGATGTTCATGCCGTTGATCTTTTTATTTTTCTGTTACAATTTCGCGGCAGCGCTGGCATTGTATTACACGACGCAGAACCTGTTCACGATTCTGCAGCTTTATCAGAACCGGAGACAGCCCGTGCCGGTGCTGGAAAAAGTTGCGCCCGCGGGGAAACAGTCACGCAAAGGACGATCATGACGCCCAAGGAATTACTCGATACTATCCTCGGCTATCTTGGTTTCGTGGTCCAGATCGATGAAACGCAGAGCGAAGGCGGCAATCCGACGTTGCAGATTTACATGGAGGAAAGCCATACCCTCATTGGCCGCGACGGCGAAACCTTGGAAGCGATCCAGTTTCTTCTCAACCGCCTTATTCTAGCGAAAGACAAGGACGCGCCGAAAGTGATTGTCGATTGCGAGCATTACCGCTCGATGCGCGAGGATCGGATTGTCCAGCGAGTGCGGGAACTGGCCGAGCGCGTCCGCATTTCCGGACGTTCCCTCCAGCTCGAGCCGATGAATTCGTACGAACGCCGCATCGTCCACAACGCTTTCAAAGACGATCCCGATGTGGCGACGTGGAGTCCGTCCGATTCGGCGCGAATCAAACAAATCACGCTGCTAAAGCGCCAGCCCAAACGCGAGCCCGCGCCGAAGGAGTAGGGAGCGCACGCGACTCGCGTGCTCTTCGCGGCGACTCAAAGTTCGCGGAGCTGGCAAAGCAGATCCAGGTGGCATTCGGCGGGTAGCCGAACGCCGCCCGCAAATCGCGTGTGCGTTCCCTACGGCTAAAACCCAAACAGAATCTTCCCGCTCCGCTTGCTTTGGGCGGCGTGGAACACCGCCGCCTTCGCTTCAGACAACGGATAAGTTTTCTCCACTTTCGCTCGGAGTAACCCACGTTTCGCCATTTCGAAAAGCGGCGCGAAAGTTTTCGCGCGCTCCTCAGAGGTTGCGGCCTCGTACCACTTGTTCACCCAGAATCCGGTGAAGTGGAGATTTTTGAAGATGAACATTCCGTTTGGAATGCAGAGCGGTTGCAAACTCATCGCGCCGTACGTCACCATCGTCGCGTCAGCTGCGAGTGTCTTGGCCACCCGCAACGCGTTTTCCCCGCCGACTGCATTCAACGCCAGACGAATCGGCGCGCGCTCGGTCGCCGCCGCCACTTCATCGCGCAAGTTTTCCCCATCGATCAAAACCACCTCGCCGCCTTCCGTTCGCAACTCGTCCACCAGCTCAGCGCGCCTAACGACATTCACCGTTTTGTATCCAAGCTCGCGCGCAATCTGCATCACAGCACGACCGGCCCCGGAATTAGCTGCATTTTGAATCACCCAATCGCCCGGCCGAAGCGGAACAAAATCGTGAAGCATCCGCCAGGCCGTGATCGGATTTACTTTTAGCATCGCGGCCTGGATCGCTTCGACCCCTTCCGGAACCACCACGAGTTTGTCAGCTTGAACGGCGCACGCCTCGCGCCAGGTTCCAAGATTGTGCGGCAGAATTACGGTCGTGCCGGCTTTGAGATTTCGCACAGCCGCTCCCACTTGGGTGACAACGCCCGCTCCTTCCATTCCGGGCGTGGCGGGCAGCGGTGGGCGCACCGGATATTTGCCTTCGATTGCGTTCAGGTCCGCCGGATTAATCGGTGCCGCCACCATTTTCACTACTACTTCATCCGCTCCCGCAGTAGGCCAGGGCTGTTCGATGATTTGCAGAACTTCGCTCGGATTTCCGTGCGTTTCGTAGATCGCGGCCTTAAAATTTTTACTCATACATGCCGCAGGTTTTTCATCCTACATCGAACGATCCGGCCAGCAATATGCAAACCGGCGCCCGTGTCGCGCTGGCCGGAATGATGGTGAATGTGCTGCTGACCGGGGCAAAAATCACCGCTGGTCTTCTCGGAAATTCCTACGTCCTGATTGCGGATGGAATCGAATCTGCGCTCGATATCGGCGGTTCGGCGGTCATCTGGGGCGGACTGAAATTCGCCGCCCGCCCACCCGATGCCACGCATCCCTACGGCCACGGAAAAGCGGAACCGATCGCGGCCGGGATCGTCGCGCTGGGTGTGCTGGCGGCTTCGCTTGGCCTCGCTATTCAAAGTGTGCGCGAAATTTTTATGCCGCATCACGCGCCCGCTCCTTTCACGCTCGTGGTCCTCATCGTCGTGGTGGTGGTAAAAGAATTTCTCTATCGCTCCGTCATTCGGCTCGGCAAAAATGTCGAGAGCACAGCAGTGCAAACCGACGCCTGGCATCATCGCGCCGATGCCATGACTTCCACCGCGGCTTTCGTCGGCATTTCAATCGCGCTGCTCGGCGGCGAGGCTTGGCGAAGCGCGGATGATTGGGCGGCCCTTTTCGCCTGCGCGATTATCGGCGCGAACGGCTATCGTCTCCTTTTTCCAGCCTTGCACGAAATGATGGACACCGCGCCTCGCGGCGAAATCGTCGCGATGATCAAGCGCCGGGCAAAATCAGTTCCCGGGATTGTTCACGTGGAAAAATGCCTTGTCCGCAAAATGGGTTTCTCCTTTTACGTCGATCTCCACGTGGGCGTCGATGGCGCGATCTCGGTCCGCGATGGCCATCGCATCGCGCATCAGGTAAAGGACGCGATCAAGCGGGCGGATTCGCGCATCGCCGATGTGCTTGTTCACGTCGAGCCAGCCGGCACGAAATCGTGATCGATGTTGCTAAATCAAGTCGTGGCCCAAAAACGTCTCGAGAGCTTCGGTCAATGATTTGCGGGCAACAGCGACCTGACGCCGAAAAGAATTTAGCCGGCCGATCGCGCGCGGATGCGCGACCAGGTAGCGCGCGAGCCGCAGGAAATTCGTTCGCTGTTTTTCCAGATCGAACAAGACGTGCCCTGGCGCAGGGAAAGGCGCTGAGACAGTATCGCTGATCGCGCGTACCGACAACATCGGCAGCTGATGGCCGGCGCACGCTGCGGCGATGAATTCCGTTTCCATATCCACTGCGACCGCGTCATTTTCTTGCGCCAGCCGGGCGCGGTCCGATTTCGATTCAATCATCGCGCGGCTGGTCACCAAATTCCCCGTAAAAATTTTATCGCTCACGAATTTGAAGCGGGGCGAATGCAAAAGCTCCGGGCTGGAGAAATTTTCCGAGAGAATTAGATCGCCCACACTTAATTGCTCGTCGAGTGCCCCAGCGAAACCGGCGCTGATCAGATATTGGAATTTTTGCCGGCGAAGAAAAATCTCGATTTTCTCGCGGCAACTTTTTTCGCCCACGCCGGTGTGGAGAATGGCGACGGCGCGACCGTGAATCTCTCCGCGAATGCTTTCCACACCTTCGTGCGAAACAAGGCTCAAAGTCCGCAGCGACCTAACGAAACCAGAACTTTCCGCGGACAGCGCGAAGGTGACCGCGATCACGATTTCGGAGGATCAGGAGCGCCTGCGATTCGCACTTGAATGATTTTTCGCTGGCCGGAAGCGACCGCTTTCGTCTTGTCGGTTGGCGTTGCGGAAAATTCGGGCGCGCCGAGCGGAGTTAACGCGCGCCGAAATTCATCTTCCCGGCTGGTGGGAATCTCGACGACAACGGTGACGCCCTTATCATCCCGCGGCGCTTTCGCCGCCGATCCGCCGGACTGTCCCGCCAGCAAAACGACATGGTTCGCGACAGTATCGCGCTCGTTAGGCGAAGCAATTAGCTGGATGTCATCGCTCAGGATTGGTTGGGGCAGCGCAGTCTCAGCGGTTTGGCGCAGCGATGCGGCGAGTTGCTGACGCATGGCCGCTTCCTTCGCGCGCTCATCATTGGACGCGCGGCGATCTCCTTTTCCAACGATGACGAGAATCCCGACGATCACGTTGAGCATGACGAGAAGAGCGAAAGCCGTCGCGACCCGCCGGCCCAAAACCCCGCTCTGCGGCGAAGGAATTTCTTCTTCGTCGTTTTCTCCGATCACCTCGCGCGATCCGGGGGCACGGGTGTGCATCTCGCGCGCGATGGCGAGCTCGCGTTGCAATTGAGGATCGACCGCCAGCCGCTCTTCCAACTGCATCCGCTCCGTCTCGGAAAGTTTTCCTTCGAGATAATCGAACAATTTGTCCGGGCTCATGCGGCGGCAAGAGCGTCACGCCGGACTAACGAAGGTGCAAATCGTAACCCTCAACCTCGAACCCAATCGGTTTGAATTCATAGTTATTCGACATTTCAGCCGAGCACGCCGTTAAACCGACGATCAAATCCATCTCGGCGCGCAAAGTAATCGAATCGCCGGCCTTCGAGCGTGGCGGCAAGATTTTCAACGCGCCATTCGCCTCGATTTCCACATTCATGAAAACATTGAACGTTGTTGGAATCGAATCCGGCTCAATCCCGAAGCGTGCGAGATGGGTCGCCAGATTTTCGAAGCAGCTCGGATGATAATTTTCATTCTTGTAGATGATTTGAAAAGTCTCAGGGCTGCACGGCGTGAGGAGAAAGTCATGCCGCCCGACGTCGTCCTCCACAATCCTAAACATGGGCCGGCTGCGGTTCGAGTAGAGAATGTCGCCTTTGGTCAGATAAATCCGGTTCGCGTAATCGATACTGCGGCCGGAAGAGAGCCATTCGCCTTGATCCGCGCTGGCGAAGGCGGTGAGATCAGCTACCTGTTCGCCTTCTATGTCGGTGATGCGGAGAAGCTGCGCGGTTTTTAACTCAAATGCAGTTCCACTTTGCGGCTCAAGTCGACTCATCCCCGATGTTACACCGTTCAGTGCGCGAATGGACATCCGCCTCGCTTCGGCGGTGCTTTCCCGCTCTGCTTCACCGCAAAAGGCGCGCGCCAATCCTCGTCGACAACTCTCCCGGAATATTGGCGCGCCTCGGATGTTTCGCCAAAATCACTCAGCATCGGGTTGATCGTGCCCTGCAATTCGAGATCGCGCGCCCGGATCGTTTCCTGCATCCGTTTCCATTTTCCGTCCGCCCGCAAGCGTTCGAATTGCTCGTGCGGATTGAAGACGAGCGTCGGCCAGCGAAAACGGCGGGCGGCGCGCGAACTGTTCGGATGCATGCCAATGACGTAGAGGGCTTGCCCTGCGAAACTGAAAGAGAAATGTGGATCGGCCGGATCGGAACGCACGCTCGGGTCCCAACCGAAATGGGGTGCGTCCAATTCATGCAGCTGATTCAATTGTCGCCAAACCAGATCTTCAAACGCGATCTCATCGAGCGCGGGAGGGCCGGCGAAAATGGCCACGAAAGTCGCGTACTCGCTTGCCTGTCGAATTTCGGAACGAGTGAAATCATAGAGAGCGCCTGATAATTCCGCCGTCGAATCTGCGGCGCCAAGCTCGCCATAAACGGAGAGCGCGTAGGATTCCGAATTGAAGGCAGCTTTCGCGCCGACGCACGGAAACTCCGGTTGCAAAATAAATTGGCGAAATGCTTCGCCTGCTTCCGCCTCGATGGAGCTCGACGACTTCCGCGCCCGTTCAGGTCGCCCGGCCGTAAATGGATTTCCCTGCATCGCGTATTTACTACGCTGACGACCTCGGACCCGGTCGCAAAATCTTCCCGAGGTGACCAGAGCAGGACGGTTTTCCAAACCGTCCTGCTCTTTCGGGATGGCGTGCTAATTCCGGGCTCCAGTTGCTCTTTAGCCTCGTGGAAATAGATTAGCGCCCTCGTGGATGAAAACGGCAGGGCATTTACTCAAAGGCCGCGGCGCTGGCGCCGGCAGCTCGGGATCGCTCTGCTTTTCTTGGGCGCGCTGGTTCTGATTTTCCACCGGCCGCTCGTTTTTCATTTCGGGCGGGCGGTCGCGAATCACTATGCGGCGAAAGGAAATTTAAAGATTGATTTTGCTCTCGAGGGAACAATCTTCACCAGCCTCGTAGTTCGAAACCTCCACGTGGTGCCGGTCGGTCCGACCATCGTCGAGTCGATCGACGTCGATTACATCCGTGCCGACTACAGCCTGCTCGATCTCGCGCGCCGCGGTGTGACGGACGTTTTGAAAAATGCCGAAGTCCGAACGGCACGCATCGTCCTGAACCCGGCGAAGAGATCGCCCAAGCCGGAAGTGCCGGAGCCGAATCAGAAGATCGGATTGTTCCCGGTATTTCCAGAGCGTTTGCTCCTTTCGGATGTGAATCTCATTGTGCGCGCCAGCCCGCACGATTTTGTCGTGGAGCATCTCGACCTCGATTTGAATCCGCAAAATCCCGGCGCGCTTCGGATTGGCAGGTTGCAAATTCCCGCGGCTCCGGCTTGGAAAAATCTTTCCGCACAGACCTCTTACACGAACAAAAATCTCATCCTGAGCGATCTCGTTCTGGATGACGAAAACAAGTTTCGGTTGATTGCGCTCGATGCCTCTCACATTCGCGCGAAATCGATTGAGGTGGTCCTCGACGCT
>DASXNS010000029.1:0-2625 GCA_036494865.1 Chthoniobacterales bacterium
CGGAATTGTTTTTACCGCTGCGGATGGAGGAAGGCTACGGCCTGAGCCGCGAGAGCGTGGATCGTTGTTGCGAGCAACATGATCCGCAGCTCTTGATCGCGGTTGATTGCGGATCGTCATCGACCGCTGAGATCGCCGAGCTGAAACGGCGCGGCATCGATGTCATCGTGCTCGATCATCACGAGCCGAAATCCGCTTTGCCGGATTGCGTCGCGGTGGTGAATCCAAAAACAGAACCAGCCTCTCTGTTCTCTTATCTTTGCAGCGTCGGGATTGTTTTTAAGCTTTGTCATGCGCTGCTCAAAAGACGGCCGGCCCCCGAATTCGATCTAAAGGCCAACCTTGATCTCGTGGCGCTGGGAACGGTGGCCGACATCGTTCCGTTGCAAATTGAGAATCGTATTTTGGTTCAACACGGCTCGAATGAGATCGCGCGATCGAGGCGGCCTGGCATTCGGAAATTGATGGAAGTCGCCGCGGTGCGATCGCCAATCGCGGCGGAGGACATCGGCTTTCGCCTTGGCCCGCGCTTGAACGCGGCCGGCCGGCTCGCGACGGCGGAGAAAGCGTTGCAGCTTTTGCTCACTCAAGACGAAGCGGAAGCGGCAGAGTTGGCTGGATTGCTGGACGCGCAAAATCGCGAACGCCAGCAAGTGGAGAAAACGATTTTCGCAGAAGCGGAGAAACAGTTGATCGACCGGTTCGATCCGGCACGCGATGCCGCGATCGTTCTTGGCGCGCGCGGTTGGCATCCGGGCGTGCTCGGCATTGTCGCCTCGCGCCTGGCGCGAAAGTATCATCGGCCCAGTGTGATCGTGGCCTTCGATTCGAACGGCCTCGGAAAAGGAAGCGGCCGCGGCATCGAAGGATTGTCTTTGGTGGCGGCGCTTGGCCGTTGTGAGACATGGCTGGAAAAATTCGGCGGTCACGAAATGGCGGCGGGCCTAACGATTCGCGAAGAGAATTTTCCCGCGTTCACCGATGCTTTCAAGAGCGCCGCCCGCGGGCTTCTCTCGGAAGAAAAATTGCAGCCGCGTCTGCATCTCGATCACGAGCTCACCTTTGCGGAGTTGAATTCCGATCTGCTCCGCTGGCATCAGGCGCTCCAGCCATTCGGGAGCGGGAATCTCCAACCGATGTTTTTTGCGCGCGCAGTCGAGCCGGTTATTGCGCCCCAAATTCTAAAGGAAAAACATCTCGTACTTCGCTTGCGCCAGAAAAATCATTTTCGGCGCGCTATTTTTTTTGATGGCGCGTCGTCTCCGCTGCCGGCTTCTCCCTGGGACATAGCCTTCCGCATCAGCGCGGATGAATACGAGGGCGAAACTCGCTTACAGCTGCAGGTCGAAGCGCTGCGCGCCGCGGCGCCTATCGAATGATTCCGCTCTCGCAACCGCTCAGCGAGCTGGAGTGGATTCCCCGGCCGCGATTAACCGCGCTCGCGCGTCTCGGCATTCAGACGGTGGAAGACCTCATCACCCATTTTCCGCGCCGGCATGAAGACCGGACCGAGTTCGCCCAATTTCCGCGCGAAGAAAGCGATCAGCCGATTTGCCTCTGCGGCGAAGTGACCAAAACGCAGCTACGCCGTTTCGGTGGCTGGAAGAAAATTTTTGAAGCGACTCTGCAGGAATCGAACCCAAACGCCCTTAGTCCGGCTCTCGTTCTTCGCTGGTTCAATTTGCATTACGTGCAAAAAATGATCGCGACCGGACAGCGTCTTGTCGTTTTCGGCAAGCCGCGACGGCGCGGCCAGCGGCTTTGCATGGAGCATCCGGAATTTGAAGTGATCGAGAACGACGAGGAAATATCGGTGCATTTCCGGCGAATCACTCCGATTTATCCGGCGACCGAAGGTCTCTCGCAGCGAGTATTGCGCGGATTGATTTATCGCCTGCTCGCAGAGCTCGATGAGAATTCCGTCGAAACAATTCTGCCACGCCGGACCGCACTCGGATCGCGAATGAAGGCGCTGCAGCAAATTCATTTCCCCGAGAGCGAGCCTGATCTCAACGCGGCACGTCGCCATCTGGTTTTCTCAGAATTTTTCGCAATGCAGATCTTGATCGCTTCGCGGAGATCCGCCACAGCGGCGCGCAGCGGGCAAGCGCATTGCGGTCCGGGCGCGTTAGCGGAAAACTTTTTGCGGAGTTTGCCATTCGATTTAACCGACGCGCAGATCCGCGTGATCGAGGAGTTGCGCCGCGATCTGGCGTCAAAGCATCCGATGAATCGTTTGCTCCAAGGCGACGTCGGCTCGGGTAAGACAGTTGTGGCGATCGCCGCAATGCTGCTTGCGGTCGAGGCCGGTTTTCAGGCCGCGCTGATGGCGCCGACCCAAATTCTCGCCGAACAACATTACGCTGTCTTGTGCCGATGGCTCGAGACGTTGGGCGTAACAATTTCGCTCCGCACCGCGGATCGTCGCGAAGAAAGTTTTCTTCCACTGATCTCCGGGGATGAAAATCCAAATATCATTATTGGAACTCATGCGTTGTTATACGAAGGCGTTTCGTTCGGAAATCTCGGCCTCGCTGTCATTGATGAGCAGCACAAATTTGGTGTTTCGCAGCGAGCGCGTCTGACCGCGCGCGAACCGGCCCCCGATGTTCTGGTCATGACGGC